>JAACJQ010000154.1 GCA_016879935.1 Archangiaceae bacterium
CAGCTGGGCGCGGCGGCCGTCGCTCTTCTCGAGCAGGTCGAGGCAGGCGAGGGTGGCGTGGGCGATCGCCGGCATGAGGGAGTTCGAGAACAGGTACGGGCGCGCGCGCTGGCGGAGCAGCTGCACGATCTCTTTGCGGCCCGAGACGTAGCCACCCGAGGCGCCGCCGAGCGCCTTGCCGAGCGTGCCGGTGATGACATCGACGCGGCCCATCACGCCGCGCAGCTCGTGCGACCCGCGCCCCTTCTCGCCGGTGAAGCCGACCGCGTGGGAGTCATCGACCATCACCAGCGCGCCGTACCGCTCGCAGAGGTCGCAGATGCCCTTGAGGTTCGCGATGACGCCGTCCATCGAGAAGACGCCGTCGGTGACGACGAGCATGAAGCGGGCGTTGGCGGCCTTCGCCTCTTTGAGGCGCGCCTCGAGCTCGGCGAGATCGTTGTTGGCGTAGCGAAAGCGTTTGGCCTTCGAGAGGCGCACGCCGTCGATGATCGAGGCGTGGTTGAGGGCGTCGGAGATCACCGCGTCTTCTTCGCCGAGCACGATCTCGAAGATGCCGCCGTTCGCGTCCCAGCAGGACGAGAAGAGGATGGTGTCTTCGGTGCCGAGGAAGCTGGAGAGCTTGGCTTCGAGCTGTTTGTGAACGTCCTGGGTGCCGCAGATGAAGCGCACCGAGGCCATGCCGTAGCCGTGCTGATCGAGGCCGGCCTTGGCAGCGGCGATGAGCTCGGGGGCGTCGGCGAGGCCGAGGTAGTTGTTGGCGCAGAAGTTCAAGACTTCGGGGCCGCCCTGCACGGTGATGTTGGCGCGCTGGGGAGAGGTGATCACCCGCTCGGTCTTGTGCAGGCCCTGCGCCTTGATGTCGTCGAGCTGCGACTGCAGGTGGGCGAGGAAGGCGGCGTTCATGGCGCGCGCGACGTAGCACCGAGCGCCCTGCTGGAGAACGCCAGCGAGGTGACGGGTTGCGTCAGCTTGGAGCGGCGGTCAGAAGGGCCGCTCATGCTCAAAACAGCCGCTCTTGCGAGGGGCGCTCGACGCAGGCCGCTGATGGAGAACGTCAGCGAGCGTCGGTTGCGTCAGCTGGGAGGGCACGTCAGAAAGGGCCGCTCATGGGCTGCAATCGACTGATCGTGGTGGGGCTGTTGGCGGTGTCGTGTGGGACGAGCTCGGTGCCGACGGAGTGCACCATTGGCGCGACGACGTACAAGGCCGAGGCGACGAACCCGGCTCCGGAGTTCGGCGTGTGTCAGGTGTGCACGCCGACGTTGAACGCGAACGGGTGGACGAACGCGAAGGTGGGCACGACCTGCGGCATGTCGCAGGTGTGTCTGTCGGGCGGGCGGTGCGCGCGGGCGTTTCGCAAGCTGAGCGGCACGGGCACGAGCACCTGGTACGACGTGGGCGGCACGGCGGGCGAGGTCTGGGTGGTGGGCTCGGCGTCGCGGGCGCTCAAGAGCACCGATCAGGGCGCGACGTGGAGCGCCGTCTCACTGCCGGGCCTGTCGACGCGCTACGGCGTCTGGAGCCCCTCGGCGGGGCACGCCTTCATCGTCGGCGCCGGCGGCACGGTGCTCGAGACGACGAACGGCGGAGAGTCGTTCACGCAGCTCCCGGCGCCGATGTTCAAGGTGCTCAAGGCCGTGTGGGGCTCCTCGGCGTCGGAGCTGTTCGTGGTGGGCACCGACGGCTTCATCGGCAAGAGCACGAACGCGGGCCAGGCGTGGACGACGCTGCGCTCGAGCAGTGATGGCGGCGTGCAGTTGACGCTGAATGGCATCTGGGGCGACGCGAGCGGCATCTTCGTGGTGGGCGACACGGGCACGATCCTTCGGTCGACCAATCGCATGACGTTCGATCGCGTGGCGTTGAGCACGACCATTCCGTTGGCCGCGGTGTACGGCACGGGGCAGAGCGTGTTCGCGGTGGGCAGCGCGGGCACGATCTTGCGCACGAAGGATCGCGAGAAGTGGGACCTGCTGACGACGCCGATTCGGCAGGATTTGACCGACGTCTGGGGCGTGGGCTCCGAGGTGTTCGTGTCGACGCAGCAGGGGCTCGTGTATCGATCAGCCGATGATGGCGCGACCTGGGCCGAGCTGTCGTCCGCCGGAGCGCAGACGCTATACGGCGTGTGGGGTTCGTCGACCGATGATCTCTACGCGGTCGGCAGCTCGGGCGTCGTCCTCCGCACCCCGTAGAGCGACTGGTGATTGCCGCTGGCCAGAGGGGATGCGGCGAGTGCAGATGTTTGGAGGGTGAACTCATGAACCCACGAGCTTTGGTGCTGCCGTTTTTTGCTGTGCTCGGGGCGTGCTCTCCGTCGCCGCTCACCATGGATGCGGGCGGGAATGGGGTCGACAGTGGACAGGTCGACAGTGGATTGCTGCAGTTCAACGAGTGTGACGGTGGGTGCGTGGTCAATGCTCTGGCTACCGGCAGCTACTTCACGTGCGCAGAGTTGACGGATGGGCTTCGTTGTTGGGGGGACGACCTCTGGGGCCAGCTCGCCCTTGATCTCGACGGAGGTCTATCAACACTGCCACGAAGGAGTCGTCAGACTCCTCGCAACTTCCGGCACCTTGCCGGCGGGCTGTACCATGCCTGCGGAGTCGTTGGCGCCGATGTCTGGTGTTGGGGCCTCAACTTCTTTGGCCAGCTCGGGAACGGGCTCTTTCAGAACAGCACAACTCCGGTGCGTGTCACTGGGCTCCCCAGCACGATCGACCAGCTTGTGGTGGGAGACTACCACTCATGTGTTCGCTCCGACGGTGGGGTGTATTGTTGGGGTGCCAACGGCGGCCTCCTCGGGCTCGGGGCGCTCGATGCGGGCCCAAGTGCGCTGCCGGTACAGATTCAAGGTCTCGAACCCGTTGCCGAGCTTTCTTCCGCGGGCAGTCAGCTCTGCGCGCTCTCGTATGCTGGTGGGGTGTCATGCTGGGGCCACGCATCGACTGGTTTCACAGAGACGCCGCGCGGTGTGCCTGGATGGAGTAGCGGTGTGGCGAGGGTTGCCAGTGGTGGCTCCATAGACCCTCACATTTGCGTAGTTGTTGCGAATGGTCAGATCGAGTGTGTTGGCCCCATTGCTACACGAGGCAATCTGGATGCCGGCGTTCGACCGGCGAGAGTGCTTGGGTTGTCGGGGCCAGCCGATCTTGTCGCTGCTGGAGGTGGCCACACCTGCGCTCTGATTGACGGAGGGGTTGAGTGTTGGGGCTTGACAGTCTCACGGGTGGCTCTTCCCGGCCGTGCCGAATCGATTAGCGCTGGCTTTGTTCACACCTGCGCTCTCGTTGGGCAACGAGCCTTTTGCTGGGGGTCCAACAGTAGCGGCCAACTGGGCTCAGAACGCGTTCCGCTGCGCGGCTTCAGCACGGATCCTGTGCCAGTTGGCCCGTGGGAACTCTGACCACGGCGGCCGACCAGCAGCACTCGACCTACTGACGACCCCGATTCGGCAGGATTTGACCGACGTCGTGGGCGTGGGTTCCGAGGTGCTCGAATCGACGGAGGAGGGCTCGTGATCGATCAGCCGATGATGGCGCGACCCGGGCAGAGCTTTCGTCCGCTGGAGCGCAGAGGGTCTATGGCCTGTGGGTTCGTCGACCGATGATCTCTACGCGGTCGGCAGCTCCGGTGTCGTGCTTCGCACGCCCTGACTGAGTCACGGAGGATCATCGGGTCGATCTCAGGCGCCTCGAGCGATGAAAGGCCGCACAGACGAGAACCAGGGCGAGGAGTCGATGTATGCGGCGCGCGTAGAGGATGACGCCATCGCGGGCAAGGCCGCTCAACGCCGCAGCTCACGCACGAGCCATCTTGCCGTCGGATTGTCGCTCCGACGCGAAGGGTGAGGCCGTTGCAGCCAGCACGCCCTCCTGATTTGTCAGGGGTGCTTGAGCCCCTTCGGCGATCAATCTGGCAAGTCGGGCACCACAGCGGTGCTGAGCCGCGCTTGCTGGTTGGCTGCGTTGCTTTGTTCCTGTTCTCCAGCTTCGGTCACAGACGCAGGGGTGGTTCAAGACGCTGGGCTCTTCGACGCGCTCGATGGGGGGCGCGGTGACGGAGGGAGTCTCGACGCGGGCACCACGCAGGACTCGGGGGTGGCTGACGCAGGCGGCGGCGACGCAGGCAGTCGAGACGCGGGTGAACGAGACGCAGGTGAAAGCGACGCTGGTGCGGCTGACGCCGGTGGCGGTGACGCGGGCGCTCCCGATGCTGCTATCGGTGACTCTGGAGCGCCGTTCGATGGCGGGCTCGGCTGTCCCGATCGGTGTCAGCGATGGGAATCGTGCTCGGATGACGGCGGAGTCGTCTCGTGCGAACCGTTCGCGGTGGCCTGGCTCAGTCCGGTCGCGGGCGCTGAGGTGCCGCGAGATCTTGCAGTGCTCCCGCTCGCGGTGACGACCACGGCTCCCGAGTCGGTCGAGCTGCCCTGGTCAACGACCGGAGCGCTGCAAGCCATCGGCACCTTCACGGGGCCAGCGGGGGTTCGCGCCAGCCAGTTGCTCGTACCCGATACGGACGGAGGCGTGGTGACGCTCGTCGTTGGCTGGGATGGTGGCCCAATGGCAACGATGCAGTTTTCGTTGGGCGTGCAAGCACTCGCGCTCGCAGATGGCGGGGCGCCAAACCACGGAGCCAACAGCGCTGAGTTCGAACCCAACGATCCGCTCGGGCCTGCCTGGCGGCGAGATGAGACGATCGAGGTGTCGCTGCGAGGGTTGCCACCACCCTGGGCGATCTTCGCCCGGGCCGAGACGTCGACCGACGTCTGGTCAGCCCCGGTGACGAGCCGCTGTGACGCGGGCGATTGTTGGCGAACGAGCTTCCCTCTCGACCAGGTCCGGTTTCCTGCCTTCCGCGGAAACGTCTTGGTTTGGGCAACCGCTTCCGATGGCGGTCTTCGGACGAGGCCGAGGGTCATTCCGGTGACTCGGTGGCATTGGAGAAGAACCGTGGCTGGCGTGGCGAACCCCGTTCGGGTCGCGCAGCCCATGATTGCCGAAGAAGGCACAGCTCGAAATCTCATCGTCATCGGAACGGAAGACACACGCCGGACCGGAAGGCTTCGGTTGTTCAGCGCGGGCGGCGCGCCGAGGGCATGGCAGTGGGACTCGAGCACCGATGCCGTCCTCGCTGTGGTGTCGAGCGTTGGGAATTACCCGGGTGCGCCGTGGACGGCGCTCATGCGTCGCGACGGCGGCACCGTTCTCGAGCGCCTCGACTTCCCAGAGCAGTTCTGGTTCTCGAGCGAAGAGGTGTCGTTGGCGGGTGTGTACGGCGGTAGCCAGGTCGCGGCGAGCGAGAGCGAGCTCTTCTTCCGCCCGCGTATCGAGAACTACGTCCAGGCTCCGACGATGGCTCTACCCCCGGGCTGTTCGCGAGATGCGGGGTTCTCGGCGCTCACAGGGGCAGGGCGCTTCTTCCTGCTCTTCCCGACCGCCGGCCCACTCTGCGTCGTGGACTCGACCACTGCGACCGGTCTTCCGCCCAACCCAGAGTTCAATTCCCAGAGAACCTACCTGCCGGTCTTCTCCGTCAAGAGCCCGCAGGCGGTGATTCGTGTTGCAGGAGCTGACGGCGGCCTGTGGACCATTCCCTTCTGGGGAACGCCCGTGAACTTCCCCGAAGACAACTTCTGGGATGGCGGAACCGTCGACGGCATCGTCGAGTTCGAGCGCACGGCCTTCTGGGTGACTGCCGACCGTGAGATCTGGAGCGCCCCATTGGCACCGCCGGCGCCGGCAACCCGTTTCGCATTCAGGTTGCCCGCGCGTGCGAAGGTCAACCCTGTCCTCCTTCCGACTCATGAGCAGCTCTACGTCGAGAGGGGCACGATCGTCGTGGTCGACGAGGCCAGCGGCGTACACGCGATCTCAACCGAGAGAGGAACTCGGGAGTGGTGGTTGAGTGGCGGCGACGGCGGTGTTCGTGGAGGCCGCGTCGACACCAGCCCCATCTCGGTGCCTCGGTGTGCAGGTCTGGACGCGGTGCTGATTCCGTCGTCGGGAGACGGCAGCCTGTACAGCTTCATCACTGACGAGCGCAGCCTCAATCACGATGAGCGGGGCTTCCCCTTGTATCGGTCGAAGGGCTGGCTCATGCGAGGCGGCGATCAATCAGGCACGCATCAGAGAGGCTCGAGTTCGGTCGTCGACTGTGTCGAAGAGTAGCTCTCGACTCGACGTGGCTCTGAGCAGCATTTTCACCGTGAATCCGACTTGCCTGCTTCAGCGGTGCAGCGCTCCCGAGGACAAGACGCTCTGGGCGGCGGTGAAGAAGCTGCTCGTCGAGCTGAAACGAGATCTCACCTCGCATCGATTGCCACGGTCGCGCTCCCGGAGGTTCGGGCACGAAGATGCCTGCGAGCAACTGAGCGGTCGCGTCCTCCCGAGGTTGATGTCAGAGAATCCCGCCGTCAGGTCCTCGCTGTTGCCCGCCGTCGACGACCGCGATCGGAGCAGGGTCGCAGGACGGGTCGGTGTCGCGTGGCAATCTTGATCCGCGAAGGGCCTCGGCGCGAAGTCTGTCCGCTGTTAATGCGGCGTTCTGCGGGTAGAGGCCGAGATTCCGATACTGGTCTTTCTCGAGAACAAAGACGCTCTGGTAATTCAGGTCAGCCCAAACTCCGAAACCAGAACTGAGTCCGATGAAAGCAAGCACGCGTGACCCGGGACCGACGCCCTCCGGCAGGGAGAGCATCGCAACGACTTCGGCTCCGGGGCGGGTTGCGCGCATTCTGAGAACTGCGTCACGGGAGCTCGCGCGAGTGGAGAAGTCCTGGCCATTGTCGGGCTCTGGGATGAACGGCTCAACGAGTCGAAGCGTGGTCTCGAGTTGGTTGGCCGCGACCGACCTCGCAGAGTCGATTGGCTTTGTCGCGACGATGTCGAAAATGCCTGAGTAGTCCGCATGCCGCCCCATGTCGCAGGCCGTGAGGGGCGCCAGCCGAGCCTGTGAACTCGAGTCTGGTTGCCGACCACAACACACGAGAAGCGATGCGAAGAGAACAGCGACGGAGTGATTTGTGCTCACGCTGTTCCCTCGCGCCCTCGGAAGACTCGTCCACGCCAAAGCTGGGCGACGACCATGCTCAGTCCTGCGGCCGCGTTCCAGTAGACTGAAAGAAATTCCAGGCGCTGGTTCCAAGAGGCTTCATGAAGACGATCTGGCTGGTTGGGCTCCTGACATTCGCGGGTTGCGGCGCGTCGGTGCAGGCGGGTGGAGCCTGCCGGCCTGCGACCTGCTCTGGCTGCTGTGACGCCGCGGGCCAGTGCGTGACCGGCGTCGAACCCACCGCGTGCGGCCTGCAGGGCCAGCAGTGCGAACGCTGCGCGGCGGGGCTGTCGTGCAACTCCGGGCAGTGCGGGGTGCTCGGAGCGGGTGGAGGCTTCGCGTCGGGCGGCGGGTCGGCCGGCGGTGGCAGCGCGACGATGGGCGGAGAGACGTGCGCTGCTCCGGTGTTGCTCGCCCTCGCGCCCGTGCCTGGTGATGCGACGAAGCAGGCGGTGTCGGTGATGGGCTCGACGGCGGGTGCACGCGACGACGAAGGAGCGGCGCTCTCGAGCTGCGGCCGCGCCGGGCCCGACCTCTTCTACGCGGTCGACGTGCCCGCCGATCGGGTGCTCAGCGTGAAGGTGATCACCGGCGGCTCGTGGCGTGGCGTCGTTCGGGTTCGCACCCGCGTGTGCTCCGAGCCCGATGACCGATGCTCCACCGCCGCGCCCGGCTCGACGACCGCCTCGCTCGAAGTCTCGCCCACCGAAGCAAAGCGATACGTCATCACCGTCGACGGCGCCGACGACACCCAGTTCGGCGCGTTCGAGCTGCAGGTCGAGACCCGCGCCCGTGCGACCCCGACCGATGGCGGCAGCGTCTTCTGCACGCGCCTGCTCGCCGCCGAGGCCCGCTTCTTCGGCACCAGGACGCGCTGCGAAGACACCGACGGCGGCGTCGCGTTTCCCCGCGAGGTGCAGGAGTCGAATTGCCAGCTCCGCTTCCCACTCTGCACCGCGCAAGACCTGCCGTTCATGAACGCGTACGTCGACTGCTACGAGCGCTCGACCCCCTGTCTCGTCGGCCAGGAGCCAGCCGCGGTGCAGTCGCTTCTCGCCTGCACGATGCCCATCGTCGCAGCCTCGACCAGCGGCCAGCTCTCGGGCACCTGCCGCGACGCGCTTCGCCGGTAGTCAGCGCCGCAGCTCCCGCACGAGCCACTTCGCCGTCGCCGCGTCGAGCCCGA
>JAACJQ010000155.1 GCA_016879935.1 Archangiaceae bacterium
GACGGCGGTGATGGACAACGGCGTGAGCGCGCCCGTGTTCAAGGCCAACACGCTCTCGGGCCAGGGCACGGTCGACTCGGAGTTCGCCTTCGTCGTCACCAACCGCTCGTCGCTCACGGCGACCGTCACGGTGACCCGCTGGGTCAACAACGCCGTGCAGACGGTGAAGACCGTCACGGTGGCCGGCCGGCTCGATCCGATGACGCGCGGGCTCGCCGTCATTCGGGTGCCCTGGCAGTCGATCGGTGGCGACGCCGACAGCGACTCCACCAGCGGCTTGCGACGGTTCGCGTACAAGCTCGTCTCGAACCGGCCCATCTCGGTCTACCAGTTCAACCCGCTCGCGGCGTACCGCGACGTCGGCACCTGCACGAGCGCGACGAGCTGCACCCTCGTCTCGCAGAACCAGGGCCCGCAGTGCGTCAACGGCACCTGCCGCTACTTCGCCTATTCGAACGACGCGTCGCTGCTGCTGCCGGCCCACATCTTCGGAACGAGCTACGTGGGCCTCACGCCGGAGCACGTGATTCTCCGCACGAGCCGCACCGACCCCGCCGCGATGGCCCGGCCCTTCAACGACGGCCAGCTCACCATCGTCGCGAAGGAGCCGAACACGCAGGTCACCGTGCGCTCGACGGCCCGCACGCTCGCGGGCACGGGGGTCGCTGCCCTCAACCCCGGCCAGACTCAGACCTTCACGCTCAACGACTACGACGTGCTCCAGATCGCGAGTGGCATGCCCACCGCGACGCCTGCCTCGATCAACCTCGAGTGCGGCCCCAATCGGTTCGAGGTCGGCGCCACGGGCTGCAGCAACGCTTCGAACTGCAGCACCTCGACGTTCTGTGGAATCACCGCGCCCTGCTGCTGCACCACGCAGATCTGCCGCATCGACAACGATCTCACGGGCACCATCGTCACCTCGGACAAGCCGATTGCAGTCTTCGGTGGCTCGGTCTGTACGACCCGCGGCTTCACCGACGTCGCGTGCGATCACGTCGAGGAGCAGCTGCTGCCCTTCGTCACCTGGGGCAAGAACTACGTCGCCACCCGAACCGCACCGCTGCGACTGGTCAGCAACGCCTTCGCCACACCAGCGAACGCGGCACCCGACTACTACAAGATCGTGGCCGGCTGCCCTGCGAGCCAGTGCCCGATGGGCACCCTGCTCACGCTGACGCCGCCTCCCGCTGCTGGCGACGTCTTGAGCCCCAACCGGTGTCTCTCGGGCTCCCTCGCGGCCAACACCTGCCGCCTCGCCGGCGGTGCTTTCGTCGAGTTCCGCTCGCGAACCAACTTCACCATCACCGCCGATCAGCCGATTCAGGCCGCGCAGATCTTCTCGAGCCAGAGCGCGACGGTGGGAACGGGCCAGAACGCGCCCGCACAGGGAGACCCGTCGCTCGTGCTGCTGCCGCCCATCGAGCAGTGGCGCTCCCAGTACACCGTGCTGACGGCCCCCGGCACACGCGACAACTACCTGGGTCTGGTGATCGACTCGAGCCGCGTGCTCGAAGTTCGGGTGAACGGAACGGCGGTGCCCATGACGAACTTCACCACCGTGGGCTCGACGCCCTTCAAGGTGGCGAACGTGCCCGTCCCCGTGGGAACGCACACCATTCTCGTCGTGCCCATTCCGGGGCAGATGACGCTGCCCGGCGCAGGCGTCACCGTGTACGGCTTCGACGAGTACGTGAGCTACGGGTACACGGGCGGGCTCGATCTGACGACGATCGTCACGGGCATCAACCCGGGCGGGTGACCGTCAGCCCTTGCGCATGAACTCGACGTCGAGGCTGAGCTCGACCTCGTCGCCGACCGCGAGACCGCCCGCTTCGAGCGCCTTGTTCCACACGAGGCCGTAGTCCTTCCGGCTCAGCTTCGTGGCGCGCGTACCCGTGCGCCAGTGGCCCACGGGTCCTTCACGGCGGCGGGGGGCGACGAGCGCCATCGCCCGCCCGGGCGCTGGCCGGCTTTCTCTCGAAGACCCTCGATCGCGCGCTGCCTCGAGCTGCGTGAAAAGCCTGCTCAGCCGAGGTTCTTCACGAACGGCTCGAAGCGGGCCTTGTTGCTCGCCTTGTGAAACGCGTCTTCGCCCGAGATCTTGCCGTCTTCGGCGAGCTTGAAGAGCACGTCATCCATCGCCTGCATGCCCAGCTGTTTGCCCGACTGGATGATGGAGTGAATCATCGGCGTGTTGCCCTCGCGAATGACGTTGGGCAGGCCGGGCGTCTTGAGCAGAATCTCGTGCACGGCGAGGCGGCCGCGGCCATCGGGCGTACGCAGGAGCAGCTGCGAGACGACGCCAGCGAGTGACTCCGACAGCATCGTGCGCACCTGCTGCTGCTGATCGGTGGGGAACGCGTCGATGACGCGGTCGATCGTCTTGGGCGCGCTGTTGGTGTGCAGGGTGCCGAACACGAGCACGCCCATCTCGGCCGCGGTGATGGCGAGCGAGATGGTCTCCATGTCGCGCATTTCGCCGACGAGAATCACGCCGGGGTCCTGGCGAATGGCGCTGCGCAGGGCGTTGGCGAAGCTCTTCGTGTCGTTGCCGACCTCACGCTGGCTCAGGGTGCACTTCTTGTTCTGGTGCACGAACTCGACGGGGTCTTCGATGGTGACGATGTGCTTGGAGTGCCGCGTGTTGATCAGATCGATGATCGCCGCGAGCGTCGTCGACTTGCCCGAGCCGGTGGGGCCCGTGACGAGCACGAGGCCCTGCTCGAGATCGGCCATGGCCGAGAGCGCGGCTGGCGCCTTGAGATCCTCCAGCGTGCGAATCTTCTCGGGAATGATGCGGAACACGGCCGCCGCGCCACGCTCCTGGTTGAAGTAGTTCGCACGGAAGCGGGCGACGCCGGGCAGCGCGTACGCGAAGTCGAGATCGAGGTTGCCGCCGTAGTGCGTCCACTGCTTGTCGGTGGCGAGCTCCTTGAGGTGATCGCGCAGCGACTCGTCGGTGAACGTCGGCCAGCCGCCGATGGGCTTCACGGCGCCGTGTTGGCGCATGTGCGGCTGCATGCCGGCGGCGAGGTGAAGGTCGCTGCCGCCCTGATCCTTGAGGTGTCTGAAGAGCTGATCGAGTCGAGCCATGGCGGGCGTTCAGGCGAAGCGCTTGGGGTCTTCTGCGTGGCGGCGGGCTTCGGCCTTGGTGACCTGCCCGCTCTTGACGAGTTCCTGCAGGGAGTCGTCGAGCAGGCACATGCCGTCGGCGCGCCCCGTCTGCATGATGCTGCGAATCTGAAACGTCTTCTCTTCTCGAATGAGGTTCGAGACCGAGGGCTTCACGTACAGCACCTCGAGCACCGGAATGCGCCGCGTGCCATCGGCCGAGAGCACGAGCCGCTGAGAGACGATCGCGCGCAGCGACTCACTCACCATCGCGCGAATCTGTGACTGCTGCTTGGGCGGGAACACGTCGAGAATGCGGTTGATGGTGCGAATCGCGTTGTTGGTGTGCAGCGTCGCCATCACGAGGTGGCCCGTCTCTGCGGCCGAGATGGCGAGCTGAATCGTCTCGAGGTCGCGCAGCTCACCGATCACGATGATGTCGGGGTCTTCGCGGAGCGCGGCGCGCAAGGCGTTGGGGAAGCTCTTGGTGTGCTTGTTCGCCTGGCGCTGGTTCACCACGCAGCCCTGCGGCGTGTGCACGTACTCGATGGGATCTTCGACGGTGATGATGTGATCCTGCCGCGAGGCATTCAGCATGCTCACCAGCGCGGCCAGGGTCGACGACTTGCCGCAGCCGGCAGGGCCAGTCACCAGCACCATGCCCTGATGAAAGTCGGTCAGCTTGGCGAGGTTCGCGGGCAGGCCCAGGCTCTCGAGCGTGGGCGGCTGCGGGGGAATGGTGCGAAACACGCCGTCCCACCCGCGCTGCTGTTTGTAGAAGCTCGCGCGGAACCGGCCGACGCCGGGCAGCGCGATCGCGAGGTCGAGATCCCAGTGCTCGTCGAGGGTCGCCCGTTGTTCGGGTTCGAGCGCGTCCTTCAAGATCGACTCGACCATCTGCGAATCGAGAATGCCGGTCTTGAGCTCCTTGAGCACGCCGTTGACGCGCATCTGAAGGGGCGCTCCGCCGTGAATGTGCACGTCGCTGGCCTTCGACTCGACGGCCTTGGTGAGAATCTGCTGCAGCGTCGGGAGGCGACCCGCGGCACCTGCAGGCCTGGCGACCGGGTTGAGCGATGACGACGACTGCGCGGTCGGAGCGGGCGCAGCGACGGGAGCGGCGGCTGGCGCAGGTGCCGGGGCTGGCGCAGGCGCTGATGGTCTCGCCGCGGGAGCAGCCGGGGCCGCGGTTGCTGCAGGTTGACCACCCTGCTTCGCGATGTACTGGGCCTGCGCCTGAGCGAGCCACTTCGCCTGCTCTGCGCTGATGAACTTGAGGTCCATCAGCAGCGCGCTGAGCGGGCGTGGATCAGTGGCCTGTCGGCTGGCCGCCGCGGTCAGTTGCTCCTGACTGATGAGCTTGTAGTGGAGTGCGATTCTTCCGAGCAGCGCGTCTTCTTGACTCTGCATGCCGCCGCGGAGCCTACCCGCCCCCGTGCCCGTCGCCCCGTTCTTTTGCGCGCACGAGCCGCCGCGAGGTGAAGAAAGGTGAAGACGTGTGTGCGCCACAGGTTTGCTGGTTAGGTTGGCGCCGTGAGTCGCGAAGACAGGGATTCGAAGACACCGAAGCCGAAGGCGCAGGTGACGTTGCGCCGCCTCTATTCTCTGGCGTGGCCCGAGCGCTGGTCGCTCGTGCTGGCGAGCCTCTTCTTGATCGTCAGCTCGAGCGGCTCCCTCGCCTTCCCCTCGGCGGCTGGGTCGCTGCTCGATGGCGCGCTGAACGTGAAGACGGGTCAGGTCGATCTCCAGCAGGTCGACCGCATGGCCATTCTGCTGGTGGCCATCTTCCTCATCACCGCGATCGCCTCGGCGCTGCGCTTCTTCATCTTCAGCCGTGCCGGCGAGCGCATCGTCAGCACGCTGCGGCGCGATCTGTACGACTCGCTGCTGCGCCAGGAGACCGCCTTCTTCGACGGCCAGAAGACGGGCGAGCTCTCGTCGCGGCTCTCCTCCGACGCGACGGTGCTGCAGACGACCGTGACGGCCAACATCAGCATGGTGCTGCGAAACACGGTGCAGGCCATCGGCGCGGTGACGATGCTGATGCTGACCTCGTCGAAGCTGACCTTGATGATGCTGGCGGTGGTACCGCCGGTCGCGCTCGGGGCGGTCTGGTACGGCCGGCGGGTGCGCAAGCTGGCGAAAGAGAGCCAGGACGCGCTGGCGCGCGCGAGTGAAGTGGCCGTCGAGTCGCTGGCAGGCATTCGCACGGTGCGCTCGTTCGCCGCCGAGAAGAAGGAAGGCCTTCGCTACGGCGCGGCCATCGAGAGTTCGCTCCAGCTGGCGTTTCGGCGCATCAAGCTCTCGTCGAGCTTCTTTGGCGCGGCCTCGTTCCTCGCGTTCTCGTCGGGCGCTTTCGTCTTCTGGTACGGCGCGCGAATGGTGGCGAGCGGCGAGTTGTCGGCTGGCTCGTTGCTCACCTTCCTCATGTACACGATGCAGCTCGCCTTCGGCATGTCGGCCCTCGCCGAGCTGTGGACGGACGTGCAGCGCGCTTCGGGCGCGGCGGAGCGGGTCTTCGAGCTGTTGCACCGCAAGCCCGCCATTCCCCTCGACGGCGGGGTGACGCTGCCCTCGCTCGACGGCGCCGTCCGCTTCTCGCACGTGACCTTCAGCTACCCGGCGCGCCCCGACGTGAAGGTGCTCGACGACTTCTCGCTCGAGCTCAAGCCCGGAGAGATCGTCGCGCTCGTCGGCCCGTCGGGCGCCGGCAAGTCGACCATCGCCTCACTGCTCTACCGCCTCTACGACCCGCTCGGCGGCCAGCTCGAGCTCGATGGAAAGCCCTACGCCTCGCTCGACCCGGAGTGGCTGCGTCGGCAGGTGGGCGTCGTCGCGCAGGAGCCGCTCCTCTTCTCGACCAGCATCGCCGAGAACATTCGGTACGGCCGCCCGGAGGCAACGGATGCCGAGGTGGAGCAAGCGGCGAAGCTGGCCAACGCGCACAGCTTCATCGCCGGCTTCCCCGAGGGTTACGCCACGCTCGTCGGCGAACGCGGCATTCAGCTCTCGGGTGGCCAGAAGCAGCGTGTCGCCATCGCCCGCGCCGTGCTGAAGAACCCGAAGATCCTCATCCTCGACGAGGCAACGAGTGCGCTCGACGCCGAGAGTGAGCACCTGGTGCGCGAAGCACTCGAGCGGCTGATGCAGGGGCGCACGACGTTGATCATCGCGCACCGCCTCTCGACGGTGAAAGACGCCAACCGCGTCGTCGTGCTCGAGTCAGGCAAGGTCGTGCAGTCGGGCACGCACGCGGGGCTGGTGGGCGAAGAAGGGCTGTACCGGCGGCTGGTCGAGCGGCAGTTCGCGGCGTGACGAACTCAAGCGGCGCGTGACGACACCACGCCCATCAGCCTCGTCATTTCGGTCTCGAGCTGTTTTTGCAGATCGGCGACCCGAGACAGCTCGTTCTGCGCACCAGCGTGCTCGAGCTCCTTCGCCACAGCGGTAGCAGGGTGCGCCGCGAGACTGACGAGGGCGCCCTTGAGCCGGTGGGCCGTGCGCTTGATCGTCAGCCCGTCGCCGCTCGCCACCGCACGTTGCACGTCAGCGAGCAGCGCAGGCCCTTCCTTGCGGAAGAGCTCGAGGATCTCGTTCACGAGGGCGTCGTCTCCAGCACAGTTTTCCTTGAGCGAATTCCAGTCGATCACATCCATGTGCCAGCTCCTTGACGGGTCTCGGAAGACTCTCCCGCTCTCCTGACCCCGGTCGGCCACCACGGCGCCCAACGTCATGGCCAAGCCTACTGCAAGCCGCTGGCCGGGTTCCGTGTTGATGGTGGTGCCCATCACAGCTAGGCGCCTGTCGCATGCCTGCCGACACCGCACTGCTCGCCAGCGTCCCCCTGTTCGAGCGCCTCGACGAAGAAGAGCGCGCCCTGCTCGCGGCCCAGCTCGACGACGTGAGCTTCGACGCGGGGCAGGTGGTGTTCCGCCGCGGCGACCCTGGCGGTTCGATCTTCATCGTCGTCTCGGGCGCGGTGGAGATCTTCGTCGAAGACACGGTCGGCCAGCGGGTGGTGTTCGAGACGGCGAAGGCGGGCGACTTCTTCGGCGAGCTCTCGCTGCTCGACGGCGACCCGCGAAGCGCGTCATCGGTGGCGCTCGAGGCGACGCGCGCGGTGCGGCTCGATCGAAACGATCTCGAGCTGCTCTTCAAGCGCCACCCCACCGCCGCGATGGACGTGCTGGCGGTGATCGGCAAACGGCTGCGTGAAGCCGACAAGGTGATCGGCACGCGGCCGACGTACAGCCCGAACCAGGCCGTCGAAGAGAAGCTGACGACCGTTCAGCGCATCGCCGATCTCGCGGCGGCGTTCTCGGGCAGCATCAGCTTTCTCGTCGTGCACATGCTCTGGTTCGCCGGGTGGATCGCCGTGAACCTCGGCTTCGTGCCGTCGGTCGCGCAGTTCGATCCCTTTCCCTTCGGCCTGCTGACGATGGTGGTCTCGCTCGAAGCGATCTTCCTCTCGTGCATGGTGCTCATCAGCCAGAACCGGCAGGCCGCGAAGGAGCGCATTCGCTCCGATGCCGAGTACGACGCCAACATTCGCGCAGGCCTCGAGGTGACTCAGCTGCACGTGAAGATCGACGTGCTCGCCGAGCAGACGTTGTCGCGCCTGGCGGCGCTCGAAAAACGCGTCTCGACCGTGGGTCAAACGCCGTCGAACGGGTCTCGCTGAACCCGCGCGCGTCGGGGTCGTCGCTCACCCTCGAAGACAACGTTGCGCCACGACGGCGCGCGCTTGCGTCAGGGCGTTGACGAAACCCGGGGCGCACGTGACTCGGCGACAAACGATCGCGCGGCGACGAGAATGTCTCTCGTAGTCGTCACTCCACCCGCGAGGCACACCGTCATGAAGCAGGCTCCGCTCTTTCGTCGTCAGTTCTTCATTCAGAAGCCGGGCCCCGGCGTCGAGAACACCGAAGCCGGAGGCGCGGTCGAGTACGTGCGCATTCACGGCAACCCGTCGAACCCGGGCCAGGTGCTCAACAACCAGCGCGTGCGCCTCACGCAGGGCGGCATGATCGACGTGGTCTCGGAGGCGCGTGGCGGCGACGGGCTCGGCCGCATCGCCTACGGCCCCGGGCTGCGCGCCGGCATCAAGCGCGGTGACGAGACCTTCACGTACCGCTTCGAAGTGCCGCAGGCCGCGACGACCGGCGACACCTACGCGATCTCGGTCTGGGGCAGCGACGTGCAGCCGGCCTTCCGCTTCACCATCGAAGTCGGCACCAAGTGAGGCACCGGGGTTAAGGGCGCCCCGGCCTGTGTCGAAGACGAGCATGGAGGTCTCTCCATGCGTTCCGTCCTCGCGTGTGCACTCACGATCGTGTCGCTGCTGGGCTGTGGGCCCGCGGCCACCGTCGACTTCACCTTCTCGGCCGATCGTCAGACCTTCGACGGGCGATCGCAGCGCGCGATCGTCAGCGTCGTGGCGGTCGACGACAAGGGCGCTCCCGGCACCGGCATCGTCGAGCTCACCAGCGGGGTGGGCACGTTCGTCGAGGGCTCGCAGATCGCGCTCGTCGCCGGCGAGGGCTCGGCCACCTTCCGCTGCAACCCGAACGAAGACGCGGCCTGCGCGGGCCAGGTTCGGCTGGGCGCGACGTGGCGCGGGCAGAGCCGCTCGTTCACGCTGCGGGTGACCCCGTCGGATCCCGCGACGCATCCCCTCTGGCGCGTGGTGCCGACGCTGCAACCCGTCTCCCTCTACGCCGCGGCGGTGACGGCCAACGGCACCGTCTGGGCGGTCGGGCAGAACGGCACGCTGATGTCCTTCGTGAACGGAGCCTGGGGCGCCCCCGTACCCACTGGCGTCACCAGCACGCTGCGATCGATCGTCGTCGACGCCTCGGGTGTGCTCACCATCGTGGGCGATCAGGGCGTCGTGTTGTCGGGCCGGCCCGAGGCGCTCCAGCGCGTACAGCACACGCTCACCGACGATCTCTCTGCCGTGCTCTGGCACGATCAGCGGCTGTACGTCGCGACGCGCTCGGGCGTGCTCGCGCGGTACGACAGCAACGACTTCGAGACGAGCCAGGTCTCGGGGCTTCCCTTCAACAGCCTCGTTCGCCACGGCCAGCAGTTCGTGGCGGCCGGTGACGAAGGCCTGTTTGGCAGCAGCGATGGGCAGACGTGGGCGCGAGTCGAGACGCCCGTGCTCGCGCGCTGGCTCGAGGTGCACTCCGACGCCGATGGGCTGTGGGCGCTGGGCCGGCGCTCGACGCTCTCTGCCGAGCCGATTCTCATTCGAGGCCCCGGCCCCGACTGGAAGAGCACGTCACTGCCGACGGGCGGAGTGCAGGCGATGTCGTGGGGCACGGGCTCGGCCGATCGCTGGGTGGTCACCGACACGAGCGTGTTTCGGCAGCAGGTCGGCTCGGCCTGGGAAGATCTCGAGGCGCCCTCGGGCGGGAACGCGATCGTTCAGCTCGGCGGCACCTCGGTGCTCGTCATCGGGCCACCAGGCGTCTCGATTCTGCGAATTCGCTAAGCGTCACGAGGGTTTGCTCGACCGAAAAGAAACCCTGTCACAAGCTCGGGTGGTGGTCGCGTTGAGGGTCATGAACCCCTCGACGAAAGGACCTCACACCCATGTCGCTCTCCTCCAACGCCAACTCCACGCCGTACGAGTCCTCCGGTGGCCGCCTCGTCTCGATCGACGGCCGCACGCTGCCGCTGACGGGCGCCTCGCTGGTCGCCGACGCGAAGGCCGGCGTGGTGCAGGTGAAGCTGTCGCAGACCTTCCACAACCCGCACGCCGAGCCGTTGCGCGTGACGTACTCGTTGCCCCTGCCCGCCGACGGCGCGGTGAGCGGCTTCTCGTTCACCATCGGCGATCAGCGCATCGTGGGTGAGGTCGACACGAAGAAGCAGGCGCGGCAGCGCTTCGAAGACGCGGTGCTCGAGGGCCGCACGGCCGCGATCCTCGATCAGGAGCGCACGAGCCTCTTCACCCAGGAGGTCGGCAACGTGCCGCCGCGCCTGTCGGTGGTGTGCGAGGTGACGATCGATCAGAAGCTCGCGTGGCTCGCCGACGGCTTCTGGGAGTGGCGCTTTCCCACGGTCGTCGCGCCCCGCTACCTCGGCCAGCCCGGGCGCGTGGCCGATCACGCGAAGGTGACGGTCGACGTGGCCGATCAGGCGATGCCGGTGAAGCTCTCGCTGGGCATGACGATTCGTGATCGCCTGGCCGACGGCTTCCGCCCGGAGTCTCCCAGTCACCCGATGCACACGGTGCGTGGGCTGGCGTCGACCGACGTGACGTTCGCCGACGATGGCGTGAGCCTCGATCGTGACGTGGTGGTTCGCTGGAAGGCGGCGCAGCTGAAGGTCGGCGTCGAGCTCGACGTGGCGCGCCCGGGCAAGGGCCCCGCCTCCGAGAACAGCTTCGGCCTGCTCACGCTGGTGCCGCCCGCGATCGAAGCGAAGATGAACGCCGTCTCGCGCGATCTCATCGTGCTGCTCGACACCTCGGGCTCGATGTCGGGGCTCCCGCTCGATCAGGCGCGGCGCTTCACCGCGGCGCTCATCGACACCCTGCAGGATCAAGACACGCTCGAGCTGATCGAGTTCTCGTCGTCGCCGCGTCGGTGGCAGCGCCAGCCGGTGGCAGCCACCGCCTCGAACCGGAAAGACGCGCAGCGCTGGCTGTCGAAGCTGCAGGCCTCGGGCGGCACCGAGATGGCCAGCGGCATCATCGAAGCGCTCTCCCCGCTGCGGCAGGAGGCGATGCGCCAGGTGGTGCTGATCACCGACGGTCTCATCGGCAGCGAGCATGAAGTGCTGACCGCGATCGCTCAGAAGCTGCCCTCGGGCTCGCGTGTGCACACCATTGGCGTGGGCTCTGGCGTCAACCGCAGCCTCACGCAGCCCGCTGCACGCGCAGGCCGGGGCGTCGAGCTCGTGATGGGCCTGGGCGAAGACGTCGAAGTGGCCATTCGCCGACTGCTGGCCCGCACCACCGCGCCGCTCATCACCGACGTCGAGCTGACGGGCGACGCGCTGGTCATGTCGGCTCCGCAGCGCCTGCCCGACGTGTACTCGGGCTCGCCGGCGCTGCTCTCGATGAAGCTGAAGGCCTCGGGCGGCACGCTGACTGTCCGCGGCCGCACCGCTGCCGGTGACTTCGAAGAGGCCGTGCAGGTGAAGGCGCTCGATCGCGCCGAGGGCAGCCGTGCCGTCGCGACGCTCTTCGCTCGTGAGCTGGTGGAGGATCTCGAGACGCAGCGCATCGTCGAGCCAGGCCGGCAGGTCGACGCGGCGGTGCAGGCACTCGGCCTCGACTTCCAGATCTCCACGCGGCTCACGTCGTGGGTGGCCATCAGTGAGCAGATGACGGTCGACCCGCGGCTGCCGCGCCGCAACGTCACACAGCCAAACGAGCTTGCGTACGGCATGTCGGCCGAAGGGCTTGGCCTGCGTGGGGCGAGCGCACCTCCGATGGCGGCCGCCCCGTCCATGCTCCGCATGGCGCCAGGTCGACCGATGATGGCCCAGAAGTCGACGCTCACGGGCGGTGGCCCTCGCAAGGAGGAGGCCGAGAAGGCGGCCAGCACCGAGTCACGCAGCCGCGGGCTCGATCTCTCGTCGATGGCCGAGGACAAGCCGCAGATGGACATGGCCGACGACGACGCGGAGGGCTTCGCCGAGGAGATCGAGGCTGCGCCCAAGGGGGCTCCCGCGCCTGCCGCACCGCCTCCCGCCGAGCCGATGCAGGGAAAGGACTCGAAGCGCGACGAGGCGCAGAAGCAGAAGAAGCGTGGAGGCTTCGGGCTCGGAGGGCTGGTCGATCGCCTCGTGAAGACCGTCACCGGGGCAGGCAAGCGCATCGCCGGGCGGGTGCTGCGCCAGCACGGCAACCGGCTCGACGTCGAGATCGTGCTCGATCGTCAGCTCGACTGGACACCCGCGAAGGACGCGGTGATCGAGCTGGCCGATGGCCGCACGGTGAAGGTCCAGGTGAACTTCTCGTTCACCACCTCGAACGGCGTGTACGGGCCGGGCCTGGTGCTCACGCTGACGCTGACGACGCCGGGTGAGATGGAGAAGCCGACGCTGGTGCACCTCGTGACGGCTGGCGAGACCATCGAGATCGAGCTGAGCGCCTGATACGGAGTCGGCATGCAAGCTGAGGTCGCACAGCTCGCACGTATCTCGGCCGGCGATGCCGCTGCCTTCGGGCAGTGGGCGTCGTCGGTCGAGTCGTCGTTGCGGGGCACGCTGAGGCCGTTCGCGGCGCTGTGCGACTGCGAGGCGGTGCTGCAAGAGGCGCTGCTCCGCGTCTGGCAGGTGGCGCCGCGCTTCAAACACGATGGCAAGGCGAACGCCCTGCTCCGCTTCGCCGTCATCACCGCCCGCAACGTCGCCTTCACCGAGATGCGCAAGGTGGCCGCGACGCCGACCGAGCTCGACGTGCTCCACCGTTCGCTCGAGGCCCAGGGCGACGTCTCGCCGAAGACACCCGACCCGCACCTGCGGGAGGCGCTGCAGAAGTGCCGCGAGAAGTTGCCTGCCCAGCCGGGGCTCGCGCTGACGGCCCGCATCGAACGCGCCGATGACGATCACGTGCTCGCGGCGTCGGTGCGCATGACGCTCAACACGTTCCTGCAGAACGTCACCCGCGCGCGGAAGTTCCTCGCGGAGTGTCTGAAGAAGGCCGGCGTCGATCTCGATCTGGAGCTCTCGCCATGACGCCCGAAGAACTTCTGCTGCTCGAGCAGGTCGTCTCGGCGCATCGCGAGCGCACGGTCGACGGCGTGATCAAGAGCCACCCGGCCTGGCACGATCTCGACGCGGCGGGGCGCGTGGCGGCGTTCGACGAGACGATGAAGCAGCGTACGCTGGAGCGCTCAGCCGATCGCGATGGACGCAGCTCGACGGTGAAGGCCGTGCTCGCACGCCTCACCCGCTGATCACCGAACGCCAGCGTCACCAATCGCGACGAGAACATCGCCCGCTGCACGATCGAGCTTCGCGGCTTCGATCAGCTCCGGAACGCCCTGCTCCAGGTGTTTCACCTCGAGCAGCGTCGCGGCGCTCGCGTACCGCTTCGAGGCAGCGTCGAGCGCCTCGGCCGCGGGCGCCAGCTCGGGCTTGCTCGCGAACAACGTCGTCAACGCGAGCGCGTTCTCGGCGCGAACCTGACCGGCCAGCCTCACGCCGCGCAGCAACTCCGGCGTCACCACGTCGTCGCCGTGGCGCTGAATCGCCTTCGCGGTGTCTTCGACCAGCACCGAGCCGAGCGACGGCCCCTGCGTCTTCAGGCCCACCAGCGCGCGCCCGTTCATCGTGAGCAACGTGGTGAGCTCGGGCGTCGCACCGGCCGACGGCTCGAGCACCACGAGCTGGTACTTCCACGGGTATTGGTACACGAGCGAGAGCGACTCCGCGGCGATCAGCAGCTGCGAGTTCGTCACCTTGAGCCCCGGGCTTCCCGCCGCCGCCGTGCCCGCCTTGCACCGCTTTTCGTCGTCACAGGTGGGCTCGTAGTACTCGAACGAGCTGTCGTCGTAGCCGACGAGCACGATGGCGTGCGGTACCGAGCCACGCTGATCGAGCAGCAGGGCCCTGTCGACCGCCACGCGAACGGCGCGCCCCTTCGACAAGAACGTCTTGAGCGCGTGCACGAAGTCGTCGCTGCTGTCGGTGGTGAGGTAGCGGCGCTCGAAGCCGAGCATCGTTGCGGCGCGCCGGGTGGCGACCTCGGCGTCTTGCCCGGGGAAGAAGCCCGTGCGGCGGGGAATCGCGGTCGCGCCCCACGTGAAGCCGCCGAAGAAGTCGATCGACGAGCGTTGCTCCACTCGCCCCTGCTGCGCGGCCTGCATCAAGAGCGCATGCGAGAACGCCAGCGGCTGCTGCTCGCTCGACCAGACGACGTCGGCCAGGCGATGGGTCGGCGGCGCCTGCCCCAGGTCGGCCTCCGTCAGCGGCTGCGGCGCGTACTCGGCCAGGTAGTAGGCCTGCACCACCGAGCGCATCACCCACAGGTACCCGCCGATGAGGCCGACGACGGCGAGCGTGGCTCCACCGATGACGATCGCCTTCCACGGAAACGCGCGCTGCGACATGGGCCGTCGTTCACCACCTGCAGGCGCACGACGCAATCACCGCGTCGCGTAGGTGGCCTCGAGGTAGCGCTCGATGTCGAGGCTCTCGAAGCCCTGCCAGCCCGTGTTGGGGTCGTGCAGCCAGGGCACCTGCATCTTCCCGGTGCGCTCGATGAAGGCCGCGCGGCGCGGGCTCCCCTTCGCGACGTTGCGCAGCGTGTACGGCAGCTCGAGCTCGGTGAGCAGGAACCGCACCATGCGGCACGGAGGCGACGACTCGAACGAGTACAGCTCGAGCGGTTTCTCCGGAGCCCGTGACGGCCGCGCGATCGCCCCGCGCCCTCCCGTGACGACCCTCGCGGCGAGGCCCGACATGATTCGCACTGGCGTGACGTTCAAGAGGCCCGGCGGTCTTCCGGCGCCGTACTTCGCGTACAGGTGTTCGACGATGCGTGAGGAGCCGACCAACGTCCCGCCCGTGTTGGGATCTTCGAGCCGGGGCACGCCGCCGTCCCCCAGCTCGGCGCGAAAGCGCGCTCCACCCTGCGGGCATGGCCGCACCTCAGCGTCGAGATCGAGGCAGCTCAGGGCTTCACGCACGATGCGCGAGTGGGGACAGCGCTCGTAGTCCCACAGCCGGAGCAGCTTTTCGGGGCGCGGGCCCAGCGGGTCGATGGCGATGCCACGCGCGAGTCGAAACCCCGAGGCCGTGAAGCCCCCGATCAGCATCAGCTTGCGACCGAAGTTCGTCTGCGAGTCCACCACGGTGCGCCCCAGGGCCTTCGTGGTGTCGCCGGCCATGGAGAGGAAAGTGGGCTTCACGAGACGCTCCGCTCACATCGGGGTGAGAAACCTAGCGATCACGACCTTCACGCCCGCGTCGAAGCGCACCGTCAGCTTCGCGTTCGGGCCCTTCCCCTGAACGTCGAGGATCACGCCCTTGCCGAACTGCGAGTGCTGCACGCGCTGCCCGCGCACGTCGTGCTGCGAGTCCTGATGGAAGTCGGTCGATTGATCGTACGTGCGATCGACGACCGGGCCTTCGTCCATCTCGCGGCGGCGAATGATCGGTCCACGGGCCGACTGGGGAACCGTCTCGACCGCGAGCAGGCCGCCTCCGTTCACGTCGATGCCGAAGAGTTCGGGCGGCACTTCCGACAAGAACCGTGACGGCGGGTTGAAACGAAGATCACCGAAGAGTGCGCGTTGCTGAGCGAGCGAGCAGATCAACCGCCGCCGTGCGCGCGTGAAGCCGACGTAACAAAGGCGCCGCTCCTCGGCCATG
This sequence comes from Archangiaceae bacterium, assembly GCA_016879935.1. GTDB lineage: Bacteria > Myxococcota > Myxococcia > Myxococcales > Myxococcaceae > Xiheimicrobium. Next base: position 15,451 of record JAACJQ010000155.1, read on the forward strand.
TCCTCCTCGGAGGCCTCCTGACCCGTCGCGCGCCGGTGAGGGAAGATCTCCTCCTCCATGCCGGTGAGCGCGACCACGTCGAACTCGAGGCCCTTCGCGGCGTGCAGCGTCATCAGCGACACGCGCCCCTGCCCCACGCCCGACTCACCATCGGCGTCACCGACCAGGCTGATGCGCTCGAGAAACGCCTGCAGGGGAGGCACTTCGACTTCGAGCGACACCGGCTCCACCGACGCGTCGACGGCGGGAGGTGGCGGTGGTGGCGGAGGCGGTGCGGCTTCGACTGGCGCGGGCTCCGGCTCGGCCACGACGGCGGGTTCGGGAGCCGCACCGAACATCGAGAACAGATCGCCCTGCCCCGCAACCGGCGC
>JAACJQ010000156.1 GCA_016879935.1 Archangiaceae bacterium
CCCGGCTTCGCCGCGTGGCACGAGACGCAGCGCGACTGCACGATGGCGTTCACCGTCGCGAACGAGACCGGCTTCGCCGAGGTGTACTGCTCGAGACCGGGCAGCGACTCCTTCTTCGGCATCGTCATGAAGACGAACGCGCCCATCGACACGAACAGTGACGCGAACACGAACGGGTGCGTCTTCGCGCGAAAGTTCATCACGTACTTGAGCGAGGCTCCGAAGACGAAGAGCACCACCACCACGACCCACGCCTGCGCGTGGCCGTACGTCGAGGGGAAGTGGTTCGACAACATCGTGAAGAGCACCGGCAGCGTCAGGTAGTGGTTGTGCACCGACCGGCCCTTGGCGCGCAGGCCGTAGGTGACGTCGACGGGCGTGCCGGCCTTGGTGGCCGCGAGCATGTGCCGCTGCGACGGAATGATGCGGAAGAAGACGTTCGCGGCCATCACCGTGCCCATGGTGGCGCCGAGCTGGAGGAACGCGCCGCGCCCCGAGAACAGGTGCGTGAGCCAGTACGCGAGCCCCGCCAGCAGCGCGAGGCCGACGACGCCGAAGGCCCGGTTGTCTTTCGAGAGCGGCGTGAGCCACAGCAGCTCGTAGAGGATGAAGGCCGCTGGCAGCAGCCCGAGGCTGATGAGCGTCGCCTGCGTGCGCGTGAGGTCGGCGACGGTCGAGTCGATGAGGAACGAGGCGCCGCTGCCGTAATAGACGACGCTGAGCAGCGCGAAGCCCGAGAGCCACGTCGTGTAGCTCTCCCACTTGAACCAGTAGAGCTGCGCGGGCAGCTCGTTCTGCGCGAGCGACTTGCGCTTCACCACTTCGTAGAAGCCGCCGGAGTGCGTCATCCACAGCTCGCCGACGACGGTGCCTTCGCGGGGCTTCGTCGGTGCCGTGAGGTGGCTGTCGAGCCACATGAAGAGAAACGAATCGCCGACCCACATGATGGCGGCGATGACGTGCACCCAGCGCACGAGAAGGTTGAGCCACTCGAGGACGATGGTCATGAGCGTCGATGGTCTTAGCCGAGTCGGCTCGCGCGTGACGGTTTCTGTGGGTGACGCGCGCGCCTCCCCGGCAGGAGAGGGCGCTCACGTTCTCTCAGCGACAGCCGCACGCCCGACGGCTACGCACACGCCATGAACGCCCCGCTGTCGGAGACCCCTCCGGCACTCACCCGCCAGCAGAAGATGCTCACGCTCGCGGGCACGCTGCTCTCGATGTTCCTCGCTGCGCTCGACCAGACCGTCGTCGCGACCGCCGGCCCCGACATGCAGCGCTCGTTGCACCTCGCGCCCGGCCTCTACACGTGGATCACCACCGCCTACCTCGTCTCGTCGACGGTGCTGGTGCCGGTGTACGGCCGCCTGTCAGACCTCTTCGGCCGCAAGGTGATTCTCGTCGTGGGCGTCGTCATCTTCCTCGCCGCGTCGGCGTTGTGCGGCATCTCGCAGAACGCGTGGCAGCTCATCGCGTTTCGCGCGCTGCAGGGCGTGGGCAGCGCGTCGCTCTTCACCTCGGCGTTCGCGGTGGTGGCCGACCTCTTTCCCCCCTCGGAGCGTGGCCGCTACTCGGGCCTCTTCGGCGCGGTCTTCGGCATCTCGTCGCTCGTCGGGCCGCTGCTCGGCGGCTTCATCACCGACCACTTCGGCTGGCACTGGGTCTTCTTCATCAACCTGCCCATCGGCGCCGTCGCGCTCGCCTTCATCCTGCTGCGCATGCCTCCGCTCAAACCCAGCGCCGCGATGCCACGCGCGTCGGTCGACGTGATGGGCGCGGTGCTGCTCGCGGTCGGCACGGTTCCGCTGCTGCTCGGCGCGTCGCTGGGCCGCTCGGTGCTGCGAGAGGGTGACATCGGCTACCTGTGGACGTCGCCGCCGATGCTCGCGTTGGCACTGCTCGCGGTGCTCGGCCTCGTCGGCTTCGTCGCGTGGGAGCTGCGCGTGAAAGACCCGCTCGTCGACCTCTCGCTCTTCAAGACACCGGCAGTGAAGTGGGGCGTGCTGACGATGTTCGTGCTGGGCGCCGCGTTCCTCACGCCGATGGTGTTCCTGCCGCTCTTCATGGTGAACGTCGTCGGCGTCACGGCCACGCAGTCGGGGCTCACCATCAGCCCGCTGGTGATGGGCATCGTCGCGGGCAACGTCCTGTCGGGGCAGCTCGCGTCGCGCTTCGGCAAGTACAAGCCGTTCATGCTGGTGGCGCTGGTGGTGCTGACGCTGGGCTTTCTGGTGATGGGCTTCACGCTCACCGCGGGCTCCACGCAGGGCGAGGTGACGCTCAAGATGGTGATGCTCGGGCTCGGCCTGGGCCCCTCGATTCCGCTCTACACGCTGGCGGTGCAGAACGCGGTGCCGCCGCAGCAGATGGGCGTCGCCACGTCGATGACGACGTTCTTCCGCTCGATGGGCTCGACGGTCGGCGTGGCCATCGTGGGCTCCCTCTTCGCCACGACGCTCTCGGAGCAGATGGCGACGCGGCTCGCACGGGCGACCGAAGCCCTCCCACCGCAGCTCGTGCAGGGCTTTTCGCGCAAGCAGGGCGCAGGCGCTGGCGAAGAAGGTGGCGCCACCGGCATGCGCTTCGACGCCGAGGCCCAGAAGCAGAAGGCGCGTGACGGGCTCGAGGGCGCGCGGCGGCTGGCCTTGAAGGCGCTCGACGGAGAGCCGCTCGCGGTGCTGGCGGTGAAGTCGAGCCCGCTCGCAGACGACGCGCTGAAGGCCGCGCTCGAGAACGGTGGGCCCGTCGCGCAGGCGAGGGCGCGTGGAGACGAGACGTGGCTTCGCCTGCAGCAGGCCGCGCAGGACGCGAACCAGTGGACGGCGCTGCTCGAGTCGAACGAGCTGCCGCCAGTCGTGAAGCGGGCCGCGCTCGACGTCTCTCCCTCGGAGCTGAAGAACGGTGCGGGGCCGGCGCTCGCGCTGCGCCCGGTGAAGGCCGTCATCGACGCCGAGACGGAGCGGCTGGGCGCGATGGCGCTCGAGCTGGCCCGCTCGAAGGTGGAACAGCGCTTCAATCAGGAGCAGCCGAAGGTGCTGGCCGCCATCGACGCCGTCGCCCTCGCCATCAAGGAGTCGTTCACCGAGGCCATCTCGCTCGTGTACCGGCTGGCCGCGGTGCTCGCGGTGCTGGCCTTCCTGCTGACGCTGAAGATTCCACAGCTCGCGCTTCGCGGCCGGCAGCCGATGCCCACGCCGTCGGAGTGAGGCGACTCCGCAGCGCGCTTGCCTCATTGGCGTCGCTCGGGTTCAGGTCTGCGCCATGACGCTCGCTCCACTGAGCCGCCGGGTGCTCGCTGGTCTCATCGATGGCGTGGCGCTGGTGCTGCTCTCGGTGCTCGCCTTCCTCGTGCCGATGAAGCTGCTCGGCGTCGTGCTGCCGATGTGGGGCGTGCTGGCGGTGATGTTGGGTTGGTCGGTCGTGCCGCTCGCGTTCCTCCAGCAGACGGCCGGCATGCGCCTGATGGGGCTCGAGCTCGCCCGCGAAGACGGTCACCCCGTCGACCTCGCCAACGTCACCTTTCGCGAGCTGCTCGGCCGCGGCCTGTTTCCCGCGGCGTACCTGCTGACGCTGCTCTTCGGCGTTCTCGCCCAGGTGTTCGGCGTGATGGCCTTCGTGGTGCCGACGGGGCTGGGGTTGGTGATGACGTTCGCCTGCCTGATGGCCTTCGTCGGCGCGCTCGCGGGAGGCCTGCTGGGGCTGACGCGCGCCGATGGGCGTGGGCTCGCAGACCTGATGACGAAGTCCTTCGTCGTCGTCGCGCCGGCGCGAAAGCCACCCGATGACGCTGACGACCTCGCGGAGCAGAAGGCGCATCGCCGCACGGTGGTCAATCGCATCGTGGTGTTCGAGCTGGTGCTGGCGCTCGGCGTGGTGGCGACGCCGTGGCTGCTGACGAGACGTGGAGGCGAGTCGTCGGCGCACCGCACCGAGCGCATCAAACGCCAGGGCCTCGAGAAGAAGTTCGCCGCGTCTCCAGCCGACGAGTCCCTCGCCCGCGAGCTGATGGAGTCGCTGGAGCGCGACGGTCAGGCCGACGAAGCGAAGCGGGTGCTCGAGCGGTACCAGCGCGCGGCGCAGGCGAGGGAGGGCGAGCGCGAGAAGCTGCTCCGCGAGAACTTCGCGAAGTCACCCGATGAACGAACGGCGGGGCTGCTCATCGAGCTGCTCGACGACCAGGGCCGGCTCGACGAGGCCATCACCGTCTACCGCGCGTGGCTCGGCTCCACGCCCACACCCTCTCGCCGCGCTGGCTTCGGTCACTGGCTGGGCGTGCGCGGACGAGAGAACCAGGCCGTCGCCGAGCTGCAGCAGGCACTGGGCGAAGACCCGCTGGTGCCGATGGGCCACACCATGCTGGGCATCGTGCTGCTGCGGCTGGAGCGCTTCGACGAGGCGCGCACCGAGCTCTTCTACGCCCTCGAACTCGACCCCGAAGACGAAGACGCACGCGACTCGTGGGACGAGGCGCTCGCCACCACCGGGCCGCTGTCGAAGGCGCAGGAGCAGGCGCTGCGCCTCACCGTCAAGCGGTGGAGCGTCGACGCCGGCTCGCGCTGAGCGCGCACCGGTTCCGTCCTGAACTTCGCGGTCGGCAGCGTTCGCATCGAGCAGGGAAGGAGGGGCCTTGACGGCGAACTGGTCGATCAGCGACAACTGGTCAGACCTCTTACCTCACATGCCCACCATCGCCTCGCTCTCTCCCGACCGCCGACCCGCTGCGCACGCCGAGGGCGAGCTCGTCAGCCTCATCCTCTCCCGCGGGTTTCCGCCCGGGTCGACGCTCCCTCCGGAGCGCGATCTCGCGGCCCGACTCGGCGTCACCCGCCCGACGTTGCGAGAGGCGCTCCAGCGGCTCGACCGTGACGGGTGGCTCGAGATTCGCCACGGCAAGGCCACGCGGGTTCGCGACATCTGGCGTGAAGGCGGGCTCAACGTGCTCTCGGCCGTGGTTCGGCACGGCGCCGAGCTGCCGCCGCGGTTCGTCACCAACCTGCTCGAGGTTCGCCTCGCGATGGCGCCGGCCTATGCGCGCCAGGCCGCCGACGAGAACCCGGCGCTGGTGCTCGAGCGGCTCGCCACGCGCCCCGACGACACCGCCGAGGCCTACGCCGACTTCGACTGGCAGCTGCACGTGCTGCTGGCCGCCGCGTCGAACAACCCGGTCTTCACCCTCATCTTGAACGGCTTCGGCGCGCTCTATCAGGTGCTCGCGGTGCCCTACTTCGACGCGCCAGCTGCCCGGCGCGCCTCGGCGAACTTCTACGACGCGCTCGAGCGGGCGGTGCGCACGGGGAAGTCGAGCCGGGCCGAGCAGGTCACCCGCGACGCGATGGAGCACAGCCTCGAGCGCTGGCTCACCGTCGAACGCGCCATGAAGAAGGCGGCACGATGAGCGCCCACGCCGACGAACACGCAGGGCCGGTGATGACGAAGGAGTCGCGATGAGACGCTGGAATGGTTGGGGCGACGACAGTCACACCTATGCCGTGCCGCAGCGCGCGCAGACTGCGTTCGCCGAGTGGGTCGGAGCGCCAGTGCCGCCCTCCGACGCACCGCTCGAGCAGGCGCTGAAGGCCGTACCGCCCTCGCGGCTCCCGAGCGCTTCGTTCCTCTCGTTCACGCCCGAAGACCGGCTTCGTCACGCGCGTGGGCAGAGCCTGGGCGACTGGGTCGCGCTCCGCTCCGGCGTCGTCGGCCCGTTCCCCGATGCGGTCGCGTTCCCCGAGAGCAGCGACGACGTGCGCGCGCTCCTCGACTGGGCGAAGCGCACGCAGACACGGTTGATTCCCTGGGGCGGCGGCACCAGCGTGGCCGGGCACGTCAACCCCGAGCGCGACGTCGGCCCTTCGGTCACCGTCGACATGAGCCGCATGTCGAAGCTGCTCAAGCTCGACGAGACGAGCCGCCTCGCCACGTTCGGCGCGGGCGTCTCGGGCCCCGACCTCGAGGCCCAGCTGCGCGCGCACGGCCTCATCCTCGGGCACTTCCCCCAGTCGTTCGAGTACTCGACGCTCGGCGGGTGGATTGCGACGCGCTCCTCGGGGCAGCAGTCGGCGCTCTACGGCCGCATCGAGAAGCTCTTCGCCGGCGGGCGCGTCGAGACGCCTGAAGGCACGCTCCAGCTCCCGTGTTTCCCCGCGTCGGCGGCAGGGCCCGACCTGCGTGAAATGGTGCTCGGCTCCGAGGGGCGCCTCGGCGTCATCACCGAAGCCACGGTTCGCGTCTCGCTCGCGCCGGCGCGTGAAGAGTTCGTCGGCGTCTTCTTCCCCGGCTGGGAAGAGGGCCTCGCGGCCTCACGCGCCATCGCGCAGGCCCGGTTGCCGCTCTCGATGTTGCGACTCTCGGCGCCAGAAGAGGCGCGCACGATGCTGACGCTGGCAGGCCACGAGCGATTGCTCCGCGCCCTCGAAGCGTGGATTCGGTTTCGCGGCGCGGGGGAAGGCAAGGCGCTGCTGCTCATCGGCTCCACGGGCACCGAGGCCACCGTCTCGTTCGGTCTCGACCAGGCGCTCACCCTCGCGAAGAAGCACGCGGGCATCTCGGCTGGCCGCACCTTCGGCGCTCAGTGGACGAAGAATCGTTTCCGCGCGCCCTACCTGCGCAACACGTTGTGGGACCTGGGGTACGCCGTCGACACCGTCGAGACCGCCGCGCCGTGGGCCGCCGTGCCCAAGGTGCTCAACAGCGTCGAGAGCGCGCTTCGTCAGGGCCTCTCTCGCTGGAACGAGAAGACGCACGTCTACACGCACCTCTCGCACCTCTACGCCGACGGCTCGAGCATCTACACGACGTACCTGTTCCGGCTCGGCTCGACGCCTGAAGAGACGCTCGAGCGGTGGAGATACCTCAAGGCGAAGGCGAGCGAGGCCATCGTCGCGGCGAAGGGCACCATCAGTCATCAGCACGGCGTCGGGGTCGACCACGCGCCGTACCTGCCGGCCGAGAAGGGCGCCCTCGGCATCTCTGCGCTGCGCGGCGTCTTGAAGCACTTCGACCCGAGCGGCGTGATGAACCCTGGAAAGCTCGTCCGTGACGGGGTGATGCCTTGATGGTGCCTGAGGGGTCCAGTCTCGCTGCGGACACGAACGAATCGACTGGCTTCACGGTGCGGTGCGGCGATTCCGTCGGCGAGCGCCGCTCGACCGTGTTCGGAGCATGCAGCTTCAGTCGCACCCGCCAGGGCGACGGTGTTCGGAGCGTGCGCCTTCACTCCAATGACCGACACGTCGAAGAACGTCGGCGCTCGACCGTGAGCGGCGATTCGAAGAACGGCGGCTCGAACGACGCGCCGGCCGACCTGGACGTGAACGGAGCGCGCGAAGCGTCGACGCGCGGCCACAATGGCGCGAGACCCAGCTCGGCCGCGCCTGACGGAGCCACGCCATGACCGTGCGCGAGCAGACCTGGCGGCGCGTCAGCGAGCACGGCCCGTGGGACGTCGTCGTCATCGGCGGCGGCATCACCGGCGTCGGCATTCTCCACGAAGCGACGCGCCAGGGCCTCAACGCGTTGCTCGTCGAGCAGAACGACTTCGCGTCGGGCACCTCGAGCCGCTCGTCGAAGCTCGTGCACGGCGGGCTGCGCTACCTCGCGCAGGGAGACCTTCGCCTCACGTGGCACTCGGTGCGTGAGCGCGAGCGCCTGCTCGACGAGCTGCCAGGCCTCGTCGAACCCATCGGCTTCCTCATGGCGGCGTACGAGGGCGACAAGCTGGGCAAACGTCTCATGCGCACGGGGCTTCGGCTGTACGACCTGTTCGGCAGCGGCGTGAAGCACAAGCCCCTGAGCGCGGCCGACCTGCAGATGCTGGCCCCGCGGCTGCGGCTCGAGCGGCTCACCGGCGGCTTCTGGTACCGCGACGCGCAGACCGACGACGCGCGGCTCGTGCTTCGCGTGCTCTTCGACGCTCTCGCCTCGGGCGCCGCCGCGCTCAACTACACGAAGGTGGAAGAGCTCATCACCACCGAAGGCCGCGTCTCGGGCGTCGTGCTGCGCGACCGGGAGACGGGGCGTGCGGTGCAGGCGAGCGCGCGCGCGGTGGTGAACGCGACGGGCGCGTGGGCCGATGGGCTGCGCTCGGCCGTCGACGCGAAGGCCGCGATTCGCCCGCTGCGCGGCAGTCATCTGCTCTTTCCCTCGTGGCGGTTTCCCGTCGCGCAGGCGGTGACGTTTCGGCACCCGAAAGACCATCGCCCGCTCTTCGCGTACCCGTGGGAGGGCCTCACGCTGCTCGGCACCACCGACCACGACCACGCCGAGTCACTCGACACGCCGCCGCGCATCACCAGCGAGGAGGCGACGTCGATGGTCGAAGCCGCGCGCGCCGCGTTCCCCGGGCTCTCGCTGCACGTGGGCGATGCGGTCTCGACGTACGCTGGTGTTCGCCCCGTCATCGGCACCGGCAAGGTCGACCCCTCGAAGGAGTCACGCGAGCACGTCATCTGGAACGAGCGCGGGCTGGTGACGGTGACGGGCGGGAAGCTGACGACGTTTCGCGAGATTGCGCGTGAAGCGGTGCACTCGCTCGAGCTCGGTGGAGAGCGGCGCGTGGCGAAGCGTGGCCGGTTCGCGAAGCCTCCGACGAGCGTGTACTGGGGCGAGCTCGACGCGCTCGAGCGGCGGCGGCTGGCAGGGCGCTACGGCCCGTGGACGCCGGCGCTCGTCGAGAGCGCGCGAGACGGCGAGCTGAGCCGCATTCCCGAGACGTTCTCGTTGTGGGCCGAGCTTCGTCACGCTGCGCGCGTCGAGCGGGTGGTGCACCTCGAAGACCTGCTGCTGCGGCGGGTGCGCATCGGGCTCCTGGCGCCCGGTGGGGCCGTGGAGCACCTCGAGCGGGTGCGCAGCATCTGCCAGAGCGAGCTGGGGTGGGACGATGGGCGTTGGGCGCAGGAGGCCGACGCGTACCTCGCGAGCTGGGCGCGTCAGCACCGCCCTCCGGTCGACGAGACGTCGGTGCCTTCGCCCCGCGCAAGTGCTCCGCGCTCGGTGGCGTGACCTGCCCGTGGTGCGGCGCGTCGTGGGTCACCGCTTGCCCGCCGCAGGGCCGGTTCATACGGGCGAGTCAGTGGCTCCGGCAGATGCCCAGGTCTTCGACAGGTCGCTCCCCGGGCGTCGTGCGCCGATCTGGCCGATCTGATCCACCGTGAGCAATCGCGCTCGCGGTGGTTCCCTCGACCAACCCCGGAGCCCACATGCCGCCCGACATTCCCTGGTTCAGCTTAACGCTGCTGCTCTGCCTCACCGCCTGTTCACCCGAACCCAGAGTCATCGCCGCTCGCCGCGACCTGCCCGCAGGAACACGCCTCACGCTCGGAGACATCACCGACGTGAAGCGCCCGCTCACCCACGAGCCGCACGAGGTCATTCCCGTCAGGAACTCGGCGCCCGTCATCGGCGCGTACCTGAAGGTGCCGGTCGCCTCGGGAGCGCCGCTGCCCACCGACTGCTGCGAGCTGCTGCAACCGCGCGATGGCGGCGCGACGTCACGTCAGCGCCGGCTCGTCACTTCACGTCGAGCTTCCAGATGGGCGTGTCGGCATCGACCGCGCGGTCGCCGCTGAACTTCGTCTCGAGCAGCACGCTCTTCACCGGCGCGTCGAGCTTCTGCACACCCGCGATGTCGGCGCGGCTCTCGGTGACGAACCAGCCGACGTAGTCGTACTGCTCGGCCAGCTTCGTCAGCTCGGTCGCCTTGTACTCGGGCGTCTTGTCTTTCATGCGTGGCTTGCTGACGACGAAGTGGTCATCGGTGTCGAGCCCGAAGGCCTCGAGCTGCGCGATGGTGAAGGGCTCCTCGCTCTGCGTGCGCGCGGTGACGAAGTACACGTCGGCACCCGCGGCGGCGGCCTTCTTCGCCAGGTCGATGGTCTGCCGAATCTTCAGGTCGTGCTGGTAGTTCTCGCCCTTGAAGAACATGCGAAACCACGTGGCCGAGAACTTCTTCGCGTGCTCGGGCTTCATGCGCACGAGCGCCGCGGTCTCTTTCGCGTCGTTGCCCATCTGCTTCGCGCTCTTGCCCTTGAAGTAGCTGGTGCCGTTCGCCGCGTCGAAGGCCTTGCCGATGGCGAGCGCGCGGCCGCGGGTGTCGACGAGCGTGTTGTCGACGTCGAAGCTGACGGCGACGCGCTCTCCGTTCTGGGTGCGTTTGCGAATCTCGGTGAGCTGCGAGGTCAGAAAGCGCTTCCCGTTCACGGTGGGCATGGCGCGGCAGCCTGCCACGAGTTTCTGCACGGAAACACGGCGGGCCGGTCCACAATGCGCGGGTGACGACTCCTTCGCAGACCGCGCGGCAGGCCCTCGACGCCATCACCACCGCGCTGCAGCTGCGCACCGAGTTCCCGGCCGACGTGCTCGCCGAGACCGACGCCTGGCTGAAGAACCCGTGCATCGACGACCCGGTGCTGCTCGACCGCACGTCGATTCCCTTCGTCACCATCGACAACGCGCACTCGAAGGACCTCGACCAGGCGGTGCACGTCTCGAGAGTGGGCGCGGGCTTTCTCGTCGCCTACGCCATCGCCGACGCGTCCTTCTACGTTCGCCCAGGGAGCGCCCTGTTCCGCGAGGCCATGTCGCGCGGCGCGAGCTACTACTTCCCGGGCTTCTCGGTGCCGATGTTGCCGCGGCCGTTGAGCGAGGGCCTCGTCTCGCTGAACCCCGATGGGCCGAGGCGTGCGCTCCTCTTTCTGCACTCGCTCGACGCGAACGGCGAACTCGTCGGCACGAAGCTCGAGCGCGCGCGCGTGCACTCGCGGGGGAAGCTGTCGTTCTCGCAGGTGCAGCAGCTCATCGACGCGCGCGAGACGTCGCCGCTGAAGGGGCGCGAGTTCGAAGAGAGCTTGAAGCTGCTGAAGGTGGTCGGTGAGAAGCGCATGCACCTGGCCGCCGAGCGCGGCCTCGTGCGCTACCGGCGTGAAGAGGTGACGGTCGAGCTCGACGGTGAAGGCCTGTCGTTCGCGGTGATGGAGGTGGTGCGCGACGACGTCGAGCTGTGGAACGAGCAGGTGAGCCTCATGTGCAACGCCGAGGGTGGGCGGCTGTTGCGCGAGTCGAACAACCCGGCGGTGCAGCCCATCTACCGCGTGCAGGGCGGGCCCGACCCCGAGCGCCTCGCGGGGCTGGCGCGGTTGACCGAGCGGGTGTGCGCGCTGCACCAGGTGCCCGAGACGCCGTGGCGATGGAATCAAGCGACGCCGCTCTCGGAGTACCTGCGCCAATTGCCGAAGCCCGCGACCGGCACGAAGGAAGACCGGCTGGCGCGCGCGCTCACGAGACAGGCGGTGATGGTGAACCTGCGCTCGGAGTACTCGATGGAGCCCGGCCCTCACGTCGGTGTCGGCGCCGAACCGTACGCGCGGTTCTCGGCCCCGATGCGCGAGATGGTCGGCGTCTTCCTGCACAAAGAGGCGGTGGAGTTGCTCACCGGTGTGCACCCGCCTGCCGCCGAAGACGAGGTGCTGCGTGGGCAGGTGGTGCACGTGGCGAACCGCTCGCGCGAGACCCAACGCAAGGTGCAGAACCTCGCGAACGAGGTCGTGATGGACCGCGTCTTCGAGCCCGAGCTCGCGAAGCCGAGGGCGCAGCGCACGACGTATACGGGAACGGTGATGGGCCTCGCCGGCTCGAAGGTGCACGTGAAGCTCGACGTACCTCCGATGGACTTGAAGCTGCTCCTGTTCGACCTCGCGCCCTTCTTCGACGGGGCGTGGCTCGAAGTCGCCGAAGAGGGCGCCGTGCTGCGCGCGAAGGGCAAGACCGCGCCGCTGCTGCTCCTCGGTCAGGCGCTGAAGCTGCGAGTACACAAGCGTGACGTGCAGCACCGCCGCTGGGTGTTCGAGCCGCTGCCCGAGTGATGGACGGTTCCGGCGGTTGGAGTCGAGTTCGCCCTGAGACTCGGCCGCCGTGATTGGTTGACGACTCCCGAGGCGGGACAGTACGCAGTCATCAGCAGTCAACGACGCCAGCCCTCCCGGCTGGCGTTTTCATTTCCACCCACCTTCACGAGACCGCGCTCGCCCCGCCACACGTCGTCACGCGCGCGTTGAGCCCACCACCATGTCCATCGATTCTCTGCGTGCAGACTGCGCGCGCTGCACGGGTTTGTGCTGCGTGGCGCTGGCGTTCGACGCGTCGGCGTCGTTCTCGTTCGACAAGGCCGCAGGAGAAGCCTGCCCTCATCTGACGAACGATGACGCGTGTGGTGTTCATGACGAGCTGTGCGCGCGTGGCCTCTCTGGCTGCGCCAGCTACGACTGCCTCGGCGCAGGCCAGCACGTGACCGCCATGCTTCCCGGCCTCCACTGGCGCGATGACGAGGTGTCGGCGCGTCTGCTCTTCGACACCTTTCGCGCGATGCGGCTCGTTCATGAGTTCGTCGAGTTGCTCAGCGCCGCTGCGCAGTTGCCGCTGAACGAAGACGAGCGCCACGAGCGTGATGCGTGGCTCCGAACGCTGCAGCCGGAGGAAGGGTGGGCCGCCGAGACGTTGTCGGCGTTCGAGCACAGCGCCATGCCGCTGCAGCTTCGCGCCTGGCTTGCCCGGGTCGGCGCCCGGTTGCGTGCGCTACAGTTCGGGAAATGAACGCTCGCCTGTTGGTGGTCTCGCTCGTGGTGGTGACGGCGTGTTCTGGCCCCTCGGGCGCTGACGGCGGTTCTCCCATGGCTGGTGGGTCTGCGACGGCCGGTGGAGCGGCGACGGCTGGTGGGTCTGCGACGGCCGGTGGATCGGCGACGGCTGGTGGAGCGGCGACGGCCGGTGGATCGGCGACGGCTGGTGGATCGGCAGGCTGCACGCCTGCGTGTGAACGAGGCCGCACCTGCTGCAACGGCACCTGCGTCAACACGGCCAACGACCCGCGCAATTGTGGCCAATGCGATGTGACCTGCTCCGGAGCGACGCCCTACTGCGGAGGCACCTGCACCGCGCCCCCGTGCTCCATCGACGCGGGCGTGTGCAGCGGCGGCCAGACCTGCTGTGGCACGACCTGTTGCGGCGCGGGACAACTCTGCTGTGACCCGCAAGGCCCGCTCTCTGGAGTTGCCACCTGTTTCACACCGACTCCCCAGCAGACGACCTGCCCTCAGGGCTGCGCGCCGCTCTGCGCGAGTGACCGCAACATCAAGAGCGACGTGACTCCGGTCGACGAGCGCCAGATTCTGGAGCGCGTCTCGACGTTGCCGTTGTCGACCTGGCGCTACACGACCGACCCGTCCGACGTGCGTCACCTCGGGCCGATGGCGCAGGACTTCCGCGATTCGTTCGGACTCGGAGACACCGACAAGGGCTACCACTCCATCGACGCGCACGGCGTCTCGCTCGCGTCGATCAAGGCGCTGTACCAGATGATGCTCGTGCAGGAGGCCCGCCTGCGTCGGCTCGAGGCCGAGAACGCGAAGCTGAAGCAGACGTGCGGCAGCCGCTGAGCTCCAGCGCTCGCCTCGTGAATCGACCGCATCGTTGGACTCGTCGGCGAGCGAAACGCCCAACCCGAGTTCAACCACCGCCACGGTGGTCAGACTCGTCTTCGCGGGGTTCTCCGTCGTTCTCGTCGCCTCGAGGTTGAGCACGCAAACCTCGAGCAGCCCTGGCCAGCAGACCCACGGCGCGAGACCCGACACGAGCCGAGTTGACGTCGTCTCCGGTCGCCTGTGCTCAGCGCGCCGTGAGTAGTGATGGCGCTCGACCGATGCGCAGGTAGACATCGACCACCGCACCACGCCGTCCGGTCATGTCGACGAAGGCGCCCCGTTCACGCTCGCAGTTTCCGCGTTCATCGCAGCGCGGCTCGAGTGCCCACTTCGTCGAGAGCGAACGAACGCGCGCGCTCAGCGGCCTCAGCTCCGAGGGTGAGGAGCGTCGATCGCCATCGACATCGCTCCACAGCAACAGGCTCGAGAAGGCCGCGTCGCGCGCGTCGATGACGCCATCACGATTCTCATCGAGCTCGGCCAGCGCCTCGAAGCCGTGCGTGGCCGTGCGCCCGCTCTGCAGCCGCGTGTCACTGCCGAACAGCTCGGAGCCATCGTCGACGCGGCCATTCCCATTCACGTCGCGCACGAGCCACGGCGTGACCGGCGCAGGCCAGTCGGTTCGCACGGGCACGCCTGGCGTGAAGCTGAACGCACCAGGCGTTGGGTCGAACCGAACCGAGGCACCATCGAAGCTGAGCACCAGCGGCGTCGTGCACTCGAAGCGTTCGTTGTTCGACGAGACGCAGTACCAGGTCGAGTACTGGGTACCCGTCTCGGCGAGCGTGCCGTCGCAGCGCGAGTCGACCCACTCCTGAATCCACTGGTACCAGACGTTGGGCATGTTCGGGTTTCGCCGGTTGCACCACGCGTGAAAGCGCCCGGCGCTGCAGCCGCCCGTGTTGTCCGAAGGAGCACAGTGGTCGCCGTACCCGAGGTCGCCGTTGCAGCTGTTGCCCTCGGTGTCCTCGCAGCGGCGACGCGGCGGAGGGCAGTCGCTGTCTCGCTCGTCGGTTCGCCCATCGCAGTCGTTGTCGACGCCGTCACCGCAGGCCTCGCGTGGAACTTCGCAGCGGCTCCAGCTGCCCTGCTCGCACAGTTGCGTCGAGGTGCTGCCGCAGGTCGTCGTGCACGAGCGGCGCGTGTTGGGCGTGCACTCGTTCGGCGTGCCCGCATCGCGAGGCAGTTCGGGAACGCCAGCATCACGCGGGAGTTCGGGCTGGCCCGCGTCGAAGAGCGGCAGGTCGTCGGAGGAAGAGGAATGGCCCGCGTCTCTCGTCGGTGTCGGGCGCGGAGACTCGATGTCGAGCGGAGATGGCGATGCCTGCCCCGTCACCTCGTCACGCACCTCGACCGTCGAGACGCCACACCCGCACAAGAGTAGCAGCGAAGTTCTGATCAGTCGCATGGAGCAGGGCAGTGCGACGCACGTGCCCATCACCACGGCGGCTCCGCGCTTTACACGCCCCCACAACTCACCGATTTCGTTCGGTCGAGAACGCGGTGTGGGCGCGCGTCTGCACCACTGGAGCCCCGGAAACGACGACGGGCCACTCCGCTGAAGGAGCAGCCCGCCGTGCTTCACGCGCTCTTCAGCGACGCTCAGTCGCGATCGAACACGCCGCGCTTGGCCTGGTCGCGCTCGATGCTGCGGAACAGCGCGCCGAAGTTTCCTTCGCCGAAGCTGTAGTGGTCCTTGCGCTGGATGATCTCGATGAAGATGGGCCCGATGAGGTTCTTCGTGAAGATCTGCAGCAGGTAGCCCTTCTCGTCACCGTCGACGAGCACGTTGCGCTTCTGAATGTCGGCCTTGTCCTCGGTGACGTTCGGGAACTTCGCGAACACGTCGCGGTAGTACTCGTCGTCCATGTCGAGCATCTCGACCGGCGTGCCCTCGAGCTTCTTGAGCGAGTCGAGAATGTTGTCGGTGAGGAAGGCGAGGTGCTGAATGCCCGGGCCCTTGTACTCCTCGAGGTACTCGTTGATCTGCGACTTCTTCTCGTCGGCCTCGTTGATGGGAATGCAGAACTTCCCGCAGGGCGAGCGCAGCGCGTACGAGGTCAGGCCCGTCTTCGCGCCACGAATGTCGAAGTAGCGAACCTCTTCGAAGCCGAACACCGACTTGTAGAAGCTGGCCCACGTCTGCATCGTGCCCTTCTCGACGTTGTTCGTGAGGTGGTCGATGACGGTGAAGCCCTTCGTCGCGACGACCTCGGGCTTCGGCAGTGCGACGAAGCCCATCGACTCGAACGTCGACGTCTCGTAGCGATCGACGAAGTAGATGAGCGAGTCGCCGATGCCGAAGATGGCCGGCACGGGCTTGCCGTCGCGCATGAAGTCACCCTCGGGGCGAACCTTGCCGCCGCGGGCCGTCGCTTCGGTGAGCGCCTTCTTCGCGTCTTTCACGCGCCAGCCCATCGAGCAGATGCTCGGGCCGTGCAGCTTGCTGAACTGCGCGGCGAACGACTGGGGCTCGCGGTTGACGAGGAAGTTGATGTCGCCCTGCTGGTACAGGTCGATGGGCTTCGTCGCGTGCCGCATCGTCTTCGACAGGCCAAAGCCCTTGAAGAGCGCGTCGAGCTTCTCGGGCTCGCTCGAGACGAACTCGACGAACTCGATGCCGTCGAGGCCGCACGGGTTGAACTTCGAGACCTGGAACTGCGGGGGACGGATCGTTCGGGTGGTCGTCATTTCTGCCAGCTCCTCCAGTAGTCGGTGAGTTCGGTGCGCTCGACGGCAGCGCAGGGCTTCAGCGGGTTCTTCGTGTCGAGCATGATCGCCACCTCTTCGGTGCGCGTGGCCTTCGCGGCGCGATCGAACGCCTTCTCCTGCGGGCCGTGGTGAATGCCCTGCGGGTGGAACGTCAGCATGCCGGGCGAGATGCCGGCGCGGCTGAAGAACTCTCCCGAGTGGTAGAAGAGCACTTCGTCGAAGTCGATGTTCGAGTGGTAGAACGGCACCTTCAGCGCGGCCGGGTCTCCATTCTCGAGCGGGCGCGGCAGGAACGTGCAGATGACCGCGTTGCGCATGATGAACGTCGAGTGCGCCGACGGCGGCAGGTGGTACCGGTCGGACGAGACGGGCCGAATGTCGCGCACGTTGAGCTTCTGCACCGTGAGCGTGCCCTTCCAGCCGACGACGTCGTGCGGGTTGAACGGGTAGAAGACCTTCGTCACTTCACCCAGGCGCATGATGCGCAGCTCGAACTCGCCGCGCGCATCGGCCGTGAGCGAGCTCTTCTCGTCGGGCGACGGCACCTGAATGACGGCGGGGTCGAACAGCGCGTGCTGGCCGAGCATGCCGCGGTCGGGGAACTCGACCTCGCTGAAGGCCTCGACCACGAGGAACTTCGACGTGCTGGTCGGCGACAGGCGGTACGCCGTGCCGCGGGGAATCTGCAGGTAGTCGCCGGCCTCGTACGGCATCGGCCCGAAGTCGGTCTCGATGCGGCCCGCGCCTTCGTGCACGAAGAGCACCTCGTCGGCGTCGGCGTTGCGGAACAGGTACGCCATCGGCTTCGACAGCGTCGTCAGGCAGAGCCGAACGTCGGCGTTCTCGAGCACGCCCTGGCGGCCGTCGAGCCAATCGGTCGTGATGGCCTCCATCTTTCGCAGGTCGTAGGCGCGCGGCTTGAGCGGCCCTTCGATGCGCGTCCAGCCCACCGGCGCGTGGCTGCGGTAGAGGTGCGCGTAGCGGCCGAAAAAGCCGTTGCGGGCGAACTCCTCTTCCACCGTGCCTTCGGGGAGACCAACGTGGGCCTGCTGCGCGACGCGACCTCTGACGTAGGGAATGTCCATGATGCGCGGCAACATGTCGTGAGCGGTGGGTTGAATGAAAGCACAAGGTTTTGCCCGACATTGTCACTCGCCTGCACAGCGGCGATCAGCGCAACTGATGGCCGGCGGGCTTCGCAGAACCGGCGACTTCGCGCTGATCCAATGATTCAGTGGCGTTCCGCGTGAGCAGCGACCGGAGGGGCTCGTGACCTGGAACAGGGCAGTGATGCTGATGGTGTTGGTGGCCGGCGCGCTCGCGTTCGCGCAGCCCTCGGCTGATCAGGTCTACGAAGAGGGCAAGGCGCTCTACGACGCGAAGAACTACGCGGGCGCGCTGCAGAAGTTCGACGAAGCCGCGGCGCTCGACCCGTCGAAGGCGCGCTGGCAGTACAACCGCGGGCTCGCGCTCAAGAAGCTCAAGCGCAACGAAGAGTCGCGCGCGGCGTTCATGAAGTCTCGCGAGCTCGACCCCGGGTACAAACGTGGAGAGATCGACGAGAAGCTGAACGAGCTCGGGGGCGGCTCGAGCGGCGGCTCCGATTCGAGTGGCGGTTGCGACGGGCCCGCCGTGCTGATCGGCCTCGTCATCGCAGCCATCGGGTTGGCGTCGGTCGGCGGCGTGTTGTGGAAGGCGCTCAAGGCGATCTTCTCGCTCTTCGTCACCACCTCCGAGAAGAAGGCGCCGTCACGAGACGACGCTCCCAGCGAACGACCGAAGCTGACGGTCGACCAGCTCGGGCCCATGTCGCGCCGAATTCAGGAACAGGCACGCGCGCTCGGTCAGGTCGAGCACGCGCTCTCACTGGGCGAAGACGCCGAGGTGCGGCGTGACGCCGACCGTGCGGCGACGAACCTCGCGACCGCGAGAAAGGGTGTGCTGTCTGCGGCGCGTGGCGAGCTGCGTCGCCCTGAAGAAGTGCACCAGGCCATCGATCGCGCCGCGGCGGCCATCAAAGAAGCACAAGCCCGGCTGGTCGTGCTTCATGGTGACCGTGCCTCCTCGGCGAAGGGCCCTCGTGCAGGGTGCTTCTTCTGCGCTCGGGCGCTCCCGAGCCCGAAGTTCGGAGAGTCGGTGCAGCTGCGCTCGAGCAAGGGCGTGACGACCGTCGCCGCCTGCCCAACCTGTGCGCGCCGCGTCGCCACTGGAACCCCGCCGCCCGTGCTGATGGTCGATGGTGATCAGCGCCGGCACTGGTCCGAGCTCGACGAGTTCGACCCCTACGTCGAAGCGCACGCTCCACCGTCGACCTCGGTCGAGGTGCCCGCGTGGAACGTGATGAACGCGGGCGCGGCCATTCCTTCGCTGGCGACGTTCGCCGGCGGCGCGGTGCTCGGTGCGCTCGGCGCCGTCGCCGCCGGCCGCATCATCAACCTCGACAACCTGAAGGAGTCGTCGCTCGCCAGCGCCGCGGCTGAAGCCACCGCGAGGGCCGCCACCTCGCGCCGCACGACGGAGTACTCGGACCACTCCTGATGCGCGCGCTCTTCTACGCGGTGAACGGACTGGGCCTGGGCCACGTGACGCGCCTGCTGGGCATCGCGCGCGCGCTGCGTCGCCTGCAGCCCGACGTCGAGGTGCTCTTCCTCACGTCCTCCGAGGCCGACGGGGTGCTGCATCGCGAGCGCTTCGCCGCGGTGAAGCTGCCGTCGAAGACGATTCGAGAAGAGGTCGGCCTGCAGAAGACGCGGTACCTCAAGCTCGCGCAGACCGTGACGTGGAACACCATCTCGACGTTCGACCCCGACGTGCTGGTCGTCGACACGTACCCGATGGGCAGCTTCGAAGAGCTGATCCCCGCGCTGCGCTGGCGGCAGAAGAACGTGTTCGTGTTTCGGGAGCAGCGCCGCGACGCGGTGGGCATGCCGCTGTTGCAGGCGACGCTGCCGCTCTACGACGCCATCATCGTGCCGCACGCGAACGTCGACGCGGTGGGTCCGGTGCCAGAGCCCTCGAAGCTGCGCGCGGTCGGCCCCGTGCTGGTGCGCGAGCGTGCCGAGCTGCGTTCGCGAGACGACGCGCGCCGAGCGCTCGGCCTCTCGCCCAGCGACACGCTCGTCTACGCGTCGTTCGGTGGCGGTGGAGAGCCCGAGTCGCAGCAGGCGCTCCACACAGCGAACACGGCGGTGCAGGCGATTGCGAACGCGAGGCTGATCATCGGCGCGGGCCCGCTGCTCCGTGACGTGCCCGTGTTGCCGGGCGCGACGGTGCTGCGCGGCGTGTACCCCATGCTCGAGTTCCTGCCCGCCTTCGACGCGGCGATCACGGCGACTGGCTACAACTCGGTGCACGAGCTGCTCTTCGCGGGCGTGCCTTCCGTCTTCGTGCCGTTCGAGCGAGTGCTCGATGATCAGGAGCGACGCGCCCGGTTCCTCGAGAGCCAGGGTGCTGGGCGCGCCGTGAGCAGCCTCGAGGCGGCCTCGCTCCAGGCCGCGCTGCGCGACGTGCTGGCGCGCAGGAACGCCGTCGTCGACGCTGGCCGCAAGGTCGTCTCCACGAACGGCGCCGAAGCCGCCGCGCGGGTGCTGCTCGAGGTGCTGCGATGAGCGACCTGCACGTCGAGCGTTTCAAGGGCTACCTCGAGCGCAAGCCACGCACCGGCCCCGAGACGGTGCACATCGACGTCACCAACGTCTGCAACCTCGACTGCGTCACCTGCTGGAACTACGGCGGCACGCTCGACACGCCCAAGTCCATCGCGTGGAAACGTCAGCGCATCGAGCCAGCGGTCTTCTTCCGGGTGCTCGACGAGGTCGTCGCGACCGGCACCGAGCGCATCGTCATTTCTGGCGGCGGCGAGCCGTTCACGCACCCTGACATCGAGCGCTTCATCGGCGCCGTGAAGTCGCGGGGCCTGCGTCTCACCGTCATCACCAACGGCACCCTCTGCGACTTCGACCGCCTCGCCGAGCTGAGAATCGATCAACTGCTGCTCAACGTCGCCTCGGCGTCGCCCGAGACCTACGTCGCCTATCACCCGAACCAGCCGAAGGAGACGTTCGGCAAGCTCGTCGAGGGCTGCCGCCGGCTGCGCGACCTCACCGCCATCAACATGGTGCAGGTCATCAACGGCCTCACCGCGCACGAGGTCGTCGCGATGGTCGAGCTCGCCGCCGACGTGGGCGCGCGCGTCAGCTTCAAGGTCGGCGACCTGCCCTCGGGCACGAAGCAGTTCGCGCTCACCGCCACGCAGAGGGAGCGGCTGCTGAACGACGACCTGCCCCTGGCCCGCAAGAAGGCGAAGCACCTCGGCGTGCGGCACAACCTCGACGCGTTCGAGCGGCAGCTGCGGGGCGTGAAGGAGGAGCAGCCTCCGTGCTTCGCGGGCTATCTGTACTCGCGCGTCTCGGTCGACGGCCGCGTCTTCTTCTGCTGCGCACACATCGACGCCGGCCACGTGAACGACGGGCCGTTCGAGCAGGTGTGGAAGAGCCCGAAGTACGACGCCGTTCGCCAGACGCTGCACCGCGGCGGGTCGTTTGCGGCCTGTCAGCGGTGTGGAAAGCACGACATGAACGTGTCGGCGCAGCGCGAGCTCGAGGCGCTGCTGGCCGATGGCTCACTGCAGGCAGGCGCGGAAGGCTCCGCCGTAGGGCCGGCCGGCGCCGTTCTGGATGACGCCCTCGAAGCAACTCGCTGAAACACTCGCGCCGATGTACCCGGTCGTCCACGGGCTCGTCGGGTTGAGGAACGTGATGTTGCGGCCCTGGTTGTCGCTGAACCACGCCGCGCGCACGCCCGCGTCGGCGAGGCCCCAGCCACCATCGCCCCGCAGCAGGAACTGATAGCCGATGCGTGAGCCGGGCACGCACTCCGCGTAGCTCGTGATGAAGGTGCCGACGCAGATGGTGACGTCGACGAGCCTGGGGTCGGGTGGAAAGACCGAGACAGGCACGAGCCCGACCTGCGCGACCGCCACGGCATGGGTGGCGCCGTTGTTCGATGCGTCGAGCTCGCCCGTCACCGGGAGCACGTCGGCCGCGAGGTCGGTGAACCGCAGCGTCGTGCCCAGGTCGAGCGCGAATGAAGCCGTGCTCACGCCACCAGCGAGCGCGTCGGCGGTGAGACAGGTGATCTCCATGCCTCCGTCGATGAGCACGACCCCAGCGTCGTCGCAGCCGCTGAAGAGCGCGGCGGGTCTGACCTGCAGTCGAACGGACGGCCGTGAGACGTCGACGGTGCCGGAGTTCGCCACTCGCAGTTGCCAGGTCTGAGCACCCGCGTCGGCCACCACGATGAGCGGGCCCACGAGGCTGACGGAGAGGTCGGGCCCTGCGTCACCCAGCCCGCCGTCACTCGCTCCACCAGCTGTTCCGCCACCGCCGGGTCCGCCACCAGCGCCCGCGCTCCCGCCCGCGCTGCCACCGCCCGCCGCGCCACCTGCCGTCGCGCTCCCGCCTGCGGTGC
>JAACJQ010000157.1 GCA_016879935.1 Archangiaceae bacterium
CAGGTGCCCATCGGGCGGAACCCGCGGAACCGGGCGTAGAGCGCGTCGTCGGCCCTGTGCGCCTTCGCCCACTTCTGCGCGTCACCCGGCTTCTCGAGCAGGCGCAGCTCGGCGAGGAGCAGCGCGTCGCCTTCGGCGCCCTCGTCGTAGAGCGGGCCCGACGAGGTCAGCAGCGTCGTCGCGTACGTCCACGGAATGAGGTCGACGTCGGCCATCACCGCAGAGAGCCGCTCCTCCACCGTGAAGGTGCCGTGGGCCTCCCAGCGGGTCAGCTTCCACGTGGGGCCGTCGGTGCTCGCGGCGCTCCACCCATCGTCGGGTTCGCCCTTCAGCGCGACGAGCGGCACCAGCCGCGTGCTTCCTTCGTGTGGCCACAGCGCGAACCAGCCCGACGTCGTCTGCTGCTCGAACTGAATCGAGCCACGCACGAGGGGAACACCCCTGCGTCGTGTGGCCGCTCCACGCCGACTCGAACGTCTCGGCGGTGGGGAAGCTGAAGCGCTCGAGCCGCGCGAGCTGGGGTTGTTTGAGCGCTTCGGGAAACGGCGTCGCGGCGAGCAGCAGAGACAGAATCACCATGGCGTCCTCCAGGGTGGCGCTTCGACACCATGCAGTGTGCTCCGGTTTCACCCCGGCGCGCACCAGCGGCCGACGAATCAGAACGACGCAGCCGATGCGCTTCGCACGAGGCCGGGCGGCGACACGCGCGGATCACCAGGGCAACGCGCCCATCGTCGCGTGCGTGAACGTTCCCGTGGGAACCTCGTCGCCTGCGAGCGCGACGCGTACCGCCTCGGCCGCGCCTTGCTCCAGCGTCTCGGGCCCTTCGAAGTTGTTGAGCACCGTGCGCGTGAAACCCGGCGTCACTGCGTTCACCTTGATGCCTTCGCTCTCGAGCTCGAGCGCCATCGCCACCGTCATCGCGTTGAGGGCCGTCTTCGACGCGGCGTACACGGGGCTGAAGCCCGCTCGAAACGGGAAGTTCTTGTCGAGGTTCGAGGTGAGCGAGCCCATGCCGCTCGACACGTTGACGATGCGCGCCGCCGTCGACTTGCGTAGCAACGGCAACATCGCCTGGTAGACGGCCAGCGGCCCGAACACGTTCGTCTCCCACACGGCGCGCACTTCGGTGAGCGACGCGGTGCTGGCGCGGGTCGTCTTGAAGTACTCCTGCAGGTTCATGCCCGCCTTGAAGCTGGTGTTGGAGATGGCGGCGTTGTTGATCAGCACGTCGAGCCGCCCGGCCTCACGCTCGATGCGCGCTGCTGCTACTGCGATCGACTTCGCGTCGGTGACGTCGAGCTGAATGGCGCGCGCGTCGCCTTCGATCGTCTTCGCCGCTGCTTCTCCGCGTGCGAAGTCTCGCGAGCCGACGAAGACGATGCAGTTCCTGGCGGCGAGCTCTTTGGCTGTCTGAAGCCCGATGCCCTGGTTGGCGCCGGTGATGAGGACGATTCGGTGGTTGGTCATGCCGCACTTCTGCGCATGCCGAGCGTCACGCGCTTGGAGAGACCGGACATTTCGCGTGGTGCTCCCGGAGTTCGCGTTGCATCGGTGCGGGCTGGCTCGCATGAGACGCCGCATGGAAGACCGCTTCTTCGAAGAGACGATAGTGCTGAACGCCGACGACGACGGCGTGTTTCGGGTCGACCTCATGCCCGACGGGCGCACCCGCATCGCGTTGATGCTCTCCTCGACCGCTCACTGTGACGGCGCGTGGGTCATCGGGCCGCGCACGCAGCCCTCCTTCAAGGTCGCGCGAGACACGCGCCAGGCCTTCGTCGGCACGCTCAAGCCGGGCTGGGCTGCGACGCTGCTCGACCTGCCGGTGTCCGAGCTGACGAATCGCATGGTGCCGCTGCGGCAGCTCTGGGGCTGTGACGCGCTGAAGCTCACGCGCGAGCGCTTCTTCAACTCGTTCACCGACGTGGCGCTGTCGAGACGACGAACGCACGCCGAGTCGTCGACTGCGCGCCTGGCCCGCGCCGGAGCACGCTTGCTCGACACCGACCTGCGCGAGGTGAAGCACGTCGCCAAGCGGCTCGGAGTCACCGACCGACACCTGCGGCGGGCCTTCATCACGAACGTCGGGCTTGCTCCGAAGACGTTCGCGCGCGTGAGCCGGTTGCAGCGCGCGCTTCAGCGCATCGACGCAGACGACGACCTGGGTCGCGTAGCCGCCGCGTCGGGCTACTTCGACCACGCGCACTTCTCGACCGACTTCAAGGCGCTGGTGGGCCTCACGCCGAGCGACTTCGTTCGACGCACCGGCGACCGAACGCTGCAAAACACCGCCTGCCCGGCCTGAGCTCGACGCGCTCGGTTTCACCCCGGCGCACACCTTCGTGGGAGAGTCCGCGCGCCACTCGACGTCTTCGAAGGAGCGCGGTGATGCAGCGGCCAAATCGGGAGCGGTTGGTGAAGATGCGAATCGTCGCGGCCGACCCATCGGTGTGCGACGCCGCCGGTGTTCCGCTCACGGCCATCGTCGAGGTGCCGGCCGAGACCCTGGCGCCGGGCCCGCGCGGCTATCGCGTGCACGTCGTCGACTACGACGCCTCGAGCCAGACGCTGTACGCGCCCGTGTCACTCGACGACGGCCCGCCGTGGCTCCGCCGGCCCACCGCGCCGCTCGACGCCTCGGTCATCACGCAAGACCCGCGCTTTCACGCCCGCAACGTCTACGCCATCGTGATGAAGACGCTCGCGCGCTTCGAGGCCGCGCTCGGGCGCCGCGTCAGCTGGGGCTTCAACGGCTACGGCAGCCGCAGCCACCAGCTCAAGGTGGCGCCGCACGCCTTCTCCGACGCCAACGCCTTCTACTCGCGCCGCGACGAGGCGCTGCTGTTCGGCTACTTCCCCGCTGCCGACGGCCACGTCGTGCACACCTGCCTCTCGCACGACATCGTCGTTCACGAGACGAGCCACGCGCTGCTCGACGGGCTGCGAGAGCGTTACCTGGCGCCGTCACACCCCGACCAGGCTGCCTTTCACGAGGCCTTCTCCGACCTCATCGCCCTCTTGTCGGTGTTCGCGCTGCCCGAGCTGGTGATGCACCTCATCGACGTCGACGCCGAGACGGCCGACGCACCGACGAAGCGCGCGCGCCGCGCCCGCCGCGTGCCCGAGGGCATGCTCGACGCGACCGACGCACGCTACGAGTCGCTCCGCGCGTCGATGGTGAACGCGGTGGGCCGCGAGCTGGGCCGTGAGATGTCGGCCATCGGCCGCTCGGCGCTGCGCCACTCGCTGCTCGACGTGCCGAAGTCGACCCGAGCCCTCGAGGGGCGCGACACGCCGCACGAGCGCGGGGAGGTGCTGGTGGCCGCCGTGATGGAGGCCTTCATGCAGGTGTGGAGCGAGCGCCTCGAGGCCTACTTCGCCGACAAGCGCGCCACGTCGATGAGCCGCAAACGCGCCGCCGAAGAGGCCGCCCGCTGCGCCGACTACCTGCTCACCATGGTGATACGCGCCATCGACTACTCGCCGCCAGTGCACATGAAGTTCGGCACGCTGCTCTCGGCGATGGTGACGGCCGACGCGCAGCTGCACCCGCGCGACCCGTTTGGCTTTCAGCGCGCCCTCGTCGCGTCGTTCCAGGCCTACGGCATTCGGCACGCCTCGAAGGGCACGGCGGCGTGGAACGAGTTCGACGCGGCCGCCATCTCGGTCTCGCGGGTGCGCTTCGAGTCGATGCAGCACGACGTCGACGAGATGTTCCGCTTCGTCTTCGAGAATCGAACGGCGCTGCGCCTCTCTGACCACGCCTTCATGCGGGTGCAGTCGGTGCGGCCCGTCGTGCGCGTCGCTCCGGAAGACGGGTTTCACCTGCGTGAGACGGTGGCCGAGGTGATTCAGCAGGTCGAGCTGAAGGCGGCGGGCCTCGCGCGCTACGGCATCAAGGCCCCTCGCGGCATGCCGCCTGACACGAAGGTGACGCTCCACGGCGGCGTGACGTTGATTTTCGACGAGTTCGGCAAGCTGCGCTTCGCCATCGGCGACAGCGTGCTGAGCCCCGACAACCCGAAGGTGCAGGCGAGACAGTCGGAGCGGCTGGCGTCGTTGTGGGAGCGCGGCCACTTCAAGGCCGGCTCCGAGGCGTCGCGGCGGTTCGCCACCGTGCATCGGCTGCGCTCGGTCGCGCGGCCCTCGTTCGCGAAGGAGACCTGGTGATGCCGAAGCTCGCGCCGTCGTCCGTCACGCTCTTCACCTACCAGGTCGGCTTCGGAGACTGCTTTCTGCTGCGCTTCAGCTACCCCGACCGCGACCGCCACGTGCTCATCGACTTCGGCAGCACCGCCGCCGGGCTGACGGGCGCAGACCCGATGACGCGCATCGCGAAGGACATCGAGCAGAAGGTGCGCGCGACGAAGGGCGGCACGCTCGACGCCATCGTCGTCACGCACCGTCATCAAGACCACATCAGCGGCTTCGGCGCGAAGAAGCCCTGGGCGGTGCTGGCTGGCCTGAAGCCCGCGCTCGTCGTGCAGCCGTGGACGGAGCACCCCCGCGCGGCGGTGAACGCCACCACCGGCGTGAAGGGCCAGGCGCTGCGCGAAGGCCACCTCGCCACCCTCGACGCCATGCAGGCGCTCTCGGCCGACGCGCTCGTCGAGCTCAAGCGCCGCAAGGGCGGGCTCGATGAAGAGGCCGGTGAGGCGCGCCCGTTCGCCATGCGCACGACCGACACGCTGCGCTTCATCGGCGAAGACAACCTCAAGAACGCGAGCGCGGTGAAGAACCTGATGAGCATCGCGAAGCGCGAGTACCTCTCGTTCGGCCAGCCGACGTCGCTCGAGCGGGTGCTGCCGGGCGTGAAGGTTCACGTGCTGGGCCCGCCCACCGTCGACGAAGCCGAGACCATCACCTCGTACGCGAAGCAGAGTCAGGAGTACTGGAGCTTCGCGGCAGGCGCGGCCCGGCACGCGGCCTCGGGCAAGCGCCTGTTCCCCAGGGCGAAGACGCGGCCGCTCAAAGACGCCGAGCTCGAGCTGCACTGGTTCATGAAACGGCTCGATGCGGCGCGCGGAGAGCAGCTGCTCCAGCTCGTGCGCCACCTCGACGACGTGATGAACAACACGAGCCTCATTCTGCTGTTCGAGGCGTGCGGCAAGAAGCTGCTCTTCCCCGGCGACGCGCAGGTCGAGAACTGGGCGTATGCGCTCTCGAAGCCGAAGGTGCGGGCGCTGCTCGAGGGCGTCGACCTCTACAAGGTGGGCCACCACGGCAGCCTCAACGCGACCCCTCGCACCCTGTGGGGCCTGTTCTCGAAGAAGAAGAAGAAGGGGCTCGTCACCGTGTTGTCGACGAAGACCGGCAAACACGGGCACGCGCAGTCGGGCACCGAGGTGCCGCGGAAGACGCTGCTCGAGACGCTGAAGAAGGAGTCGGAGCTGGTCTCGACGCAGCGGTTCGAAGGCGTCACCGGCATCAAGGGCGTCGCGGGAGAGAAGAAGGTCAGCTGAGCTTCAGCTTGCGCCAGAGGAGCTTGCGGAAGTCGTCGACCGACTCACCACGTTTGTACTGCTGCGGCGTGAGGAAGAGGTCGTGCGGCATCAACACCTCGGCCTCGACGCGCTCGAGCAGCTTCGACGTCGCCTCGCGCCAGGCAGTGAAGAAGCTCACCACGCGTGAGGCAGGCTCGAGGCCGGGGCCGGCGGTGAGCAGCACGACCTCCTGCTCCTTCACGTCGCGAATCGTCAGCTCGCCGTCGTCCTGCCGCTGCCAGACGACGAGGCGCACCACGACCCAGACGGCTCCTGCGCGCAGCTCGTTGCTGACGTACTCGAGCGACGCCATCAGCGAGTCTCGCTCGCCCCTCGCGAGGGGGCCATCGAGCGCGCGGAACCACCCGTCGAGGGCGGCGTGGGCGCTGACGAGGG
>JAACJQ010000158.1 GCA_016879935.1 Archangiaceae bacterium
ACCGGCCCGATGTGCACCTTCCCTGCCTGCCCTGGCACCACGCTCGACGGTGGCAGCGCGCTCCAGTGTGGCCCCAATACGACGTGCCCGATGGGCCTCGTCTGTCTGTCGACGGGCTTCTGTGGAACGGCCAGCACCTGCGGCGGTGCCATCTGCGCGAGCGGCCAGGTGTGCGTGAACAACACCTGCACCGTGGCGCAGAGCTGCATGACCAACCGCGACTGCACGGGCATGAACCAGACCTGCCAGAACGGCCTCTGCCGCTGAGCTGAAGCGACAGCGTGTGCGAGTGCCCGGCCCGGGTTGGAGCGCGTCTCCACCCGGGCCGAGTCGTGTCAGTACGTCGGGCCGTCGGTGTCGGCGGCGAGCTTCTGGGTCGCGGTCTGCCAGGTGGCGTCGGCCTCGGAGCCGAGCCAGTGCGTGGTGACGCTGCCGCCACGGCTGACCTGGGTGACCGAGCCCATCGCCTTCGCGTGCGACGCGCCATTCACGAAGCGGTACATCTCGAGTTCGCTCTTCCACACGGCGAGCGTGCGGGCGGTGTTGCACGAGCTCGACAGCCGCGTGGTGACACGCACGAGGCCCTGGTGGTTCTTCAGCTCGTCGGTCATCGGCGCCACGAGCTCGTTGAACCGTTTGAGCGCGCTCTTCTTGTGCGGCAGCCGCAGGTAGGTGGTGGTGATGACGTACTGGCCCGCAGGCAGCGCGGCGAGCTGGTCGGAGTCGAGGCCATCGGCTTCGAGCACGTCTTTGGTGCACTTCGTTTCGTCGACGGCGGGCAGCGCGTCGGGGTCTTCCATCGGGCCGCAGGCGGTCAGCGTGAACAGGACGAGGAGCAGGGTGCGCATGGTGTCTTTCGCTTTCAGTTCTTGAGGCGAACGGTGAGCTCGGCGGCGGCGGTGCCATCGAGGGTGAGGGTGGAGTCCACGAAGCGCGGCGCCGAGGTGGCAGGCAGCACGTTGTTGCTCGCGCCGTAGCCCTCGGTCGGAACGCCGAAGGTGTTCAGGTCGAGCGAGCCGTTCGAGTTCTCGTCTTGAATGACGCTGACGGCGTACGTGCCAGCTGGCAGGTCGCGCCAGGTGCAGACGGGCTCGGCGCTCGCCTGAAGACGAATGGAGCCTCCGATGATGGGGCTCGCACCAGGAAACCCGTCGGCGGCGTTGAAGAGGTCACAGAAGACGGGGCCCTTGTCGGCCTTGACGCGCTCGACGCGCGCGGTGAGCACCGACTGACCCTTCTCGAGGGTGATGGTGGGCGTGGTGGACGACATGCCGCCGCCACAGGCGACGAGCAGCAACGACGAGAGCAACGAGCGCTTCATGGAGATTCCTTCTTCGGGGTGGGAGAGACGGCGCCGAACAGCAGGGGCTCGAAGACGCGGGCGAGACGCTTCGAGGTGAACGAGGGCGCGCGCGCGACGACGGTGACGTTCACGTCGTCGGTCTGCGAGGCAGTGGCGCGGAGCGTCGCGACCCAGTGCTCGAGGCCCGAGTCGTCACGCACGCGAAGGTAGAGGTAGCTGCCGGCAGAAACCCGCTCGAGCACCTGCCCGTGCAGCAGCGTCGGCTGCGACAGGCCGTACTCGGAGAGCGGGTTCGCCCCGGGCGCGGGCCGCGCGAGCGCCACACCGACACCGAGGAGAATGGCGAGACCGACGACGAGGGCCGTGCGCTTCATGCACGACAAAGTACGGACTCGCGCCGCTCAGCAGGCCGCCGCACGACCGGCGGCGGAGAAGCGACGACGAGCGGCGCGCACGGCCCGACCAGCGGTCAGCGCTCCCAACGGCCTCCGTGCGTCGCGAGCAGCTTCTCGACCGCGGGCCGCATCATGCGCTCGCCCATCTGCCAGCGGAGCATCGCCCCGGGCACGAACCACTTCGGCTTGAAGTGCTGGCGCCACACGACAAGGCAGCCTCCGGCGACGGCCTCGAGGTCGAACGAGCCGAGGTGGTCTTCGAGCGGCATCTTCATCTCGGAGCGCTTCATGTCGACGCTGTACGAATAGCGCCGCCCAGGCTCGTAGCTGACGATGACCTCCTTCAGCGCCTTGCCGTCGAAGTCGCAGCTGCGCTCGGAGCAGGCGCCGTGCGTTCGCGCGCCGGAGAGGGACTTCGAGTCGTCCCACGTGACGGTGTGAATGGCGGTGAACCACTCCGGCAGCCGGTGCGCCACGAGGTCGAAGGCCTGCTCGGGGGTGAGGTTCAGCACGAAGGTGAGCTCGATCTGCAGCGGGCTGGTGGCGGCGGTCTCGAGTGCAGCGGTCAACGGGGCAGCGGCGGTCATGCGGTTCTCCAGTGAGCACCAGAATTGGTGAGCCGCGACAGTAGCGATGCGACCTCGGTCGTGGTCGCCACGATTTCCAGACATGCCGTGAAGGTTTTCGAGACAATGCGTCATGGCCCTCGACTCGCTCGAAGACGTGCGGTTGTTCCGGCAGGTGGTCTCCTCGGGGGGCCTGACGGCAGCGGCGCGGGTGCTCGACGACAGCAAGAACCGCATCAGCCAACGGCTCGCGGCGCTGGAGCGTTCGCTGGGCGTTCGGCTCGCCCACCGCACCACGCGCTCGTTCACCCTCACGGAGGAAGGAGAGCGGTTCTTCGAGCAGTCGGTCGCGTTGCTGCAGGCGGCCGAGGGCATCGAGACGTCGCTCGCCGCGGCGGCCGCCATCGAGGGCCGGGTGCGGGTGGCGGTGCGCTCGTCACTGGGCGGGCGAGGGCTCGGCGCGGAGTTCGCGCGGCTGTTGCAGTCGGCGCCCCGGTTGCATCTGCAGATCGCGGTCGTCGACGAGAACAGCGACCTGCTGGCCGAGAACTTCGACCTCGCCGTGCAGGTGGGCGCGCTGAAGGACAGCTCGTTCGTCGCCACGCGACTCGAGGTGTCGAGCTTCGTGCTGGCGGCGTCGCGCAGCTACCTCGACGCGAGGGGCCGGCCACGGGCTCCGGCCGACCTCCGGCACCACCAGTGTCTTCGCAAGCTGAGTCACCCGGCCGAGGCGTCGTGGCCGTTGATTCACCGAAATGGGAAGCGGGCGACGGCGGCCATCGGCGGCACCTTCGAGTGCAACGACGCGCAGCTGCAGGGCGAGGCCCTCTACGCGGGGCTGGGCATCGGGCTGCGGCCAGCCGACGAGGTGCGCCGTGGCGAAGAGGCGGGAACGCTCGAGCGCGTGCTGCCGGCGTGGAGCTTCGAGCGGTTCTCGGTGTGGATCGTGAGCCCCAGGGGCCGCCTGAAGGTGCCTCGCGTGGCGGCGGTGGCCGACGTGCTGAGACGCATCATCGGCAGGCTGGGTTGACTCAGAGCGCCCCGGCGTCGGCCGACAACTGGCCTGCGCGTTTGAGCAACGAGCGGCCCTTCGGCTCGTCGATCTCCATGCCGCGGCCCTGCAGGGCATGAATGCCCAGGGTCGCACACGCACCGGCGAGGCCGAGGTCGCAGGCGCGCTGAAGCGCCGCAGCGCCCGCGAGTGGATCCGCCGCGCTCCACTCGGCGTCGAAGAGGGCCACGCCCAGGCGGTTGCACGACTCGGCGACGCCAGCGTCACACGCACCCGCGAACAGCTCGGCGGCGCGATGACCGAAACCACCGTCGAGCCCGAGCCGATGCGCGTAGTCACACGCATCGGAGTCGTTCTCTGCACACTTCGCAGGCAGGCCCTCGGTCGCGCGACGCAGCGCCGTGGCCGACGACATGCCCGCATCGGCCGACGTCGCGAGCCCGAGCCGCGCGCACGAGGGCAGATGACCGAGCTCGCACCCCTTCGCTTCGAGCGCCCACCCTGCCGCGAGGTCGCGAGACGTTCCCATGCCGGCGAAGGCGCGAACGGCAGCACTCGCGCACGACTCACCGCGGCCCTGGTCGCACTCGGAAGAGCAGGTCGCAAACGTGCTGCACTTCGACGGCGCCTTGACGACGACGCCTGCATCGACGACCGGCGCAGGCTTCTTGCAGCCAGTCACCACCACCACCGCCACCACGAGAAATCGCATGCGGCGCGCATGGTACCCGTGATGGCTCACTCCACCAGTCCGACGATGACCTCGGGCGAAGTGAAGACGTCGCGAAAGCCGGGCGCGTCTGGGCGTGCACCGCGAACGAACGGGAACGCAGGGTCTTCGTTGAGCCACCGAGCCTCGCCCAGCACGAAGTCGAGCTCGACGTTCCCGGGCACGTCGACCGTGGGGCTGAGGCGCTCGCAGACCTGGTCGAAGAAGAGCCGGCCGCCGACGAGCCGCGGCGCCGAGAGCGTGCCGAGATTCGAGGGCGCGAGCTCGTAGAGTGTGAAGGGCGCTCCACCCTGCTTCGGGAACGCACGCACCCGGCGCGCTTCGACGACGAGCACGTGGCCGTCGATGGGAAACAGCCCGACGGGAGCGTCGAGATCGCTCCGCAGCTCGGCGCGCACACCGTCTGGGGCCCGGAGCAGCTTCGAGCCCTCGGTGGCGAAGAGCGTGCCCTCTCCATCGAAGGCCACGAGGCCGGGGCCCGAGGTGACGAGCAGGGGCGAGGCGCTGGTCGTCACGCCGGCGTCGGTCGTCCACGCGCGGGTGGAACCGGAGCGAACGATGGTGGTGCGCGGCGAAGGGCGAAGCACGTCGTTCGCGACGACCGACGACGACGTGCCGTCGAGGCGACCTTCACGCAAGGCGCAGGTGCCTTCGCAGACCACCGCGTCCCACGTCGAGTCGGCGACCGTCATCGTGGGAACCGTCGCGTAGGCCGAGCCGGTCAGCAGGCGAACGCCCGGTGCGCCACCGTCGACCTCGAAGGCCGACACCTGCACGGGTGCGCCCGACGTCACGCTCGCGACTTCGACGACGACGCGCGTGCCCTCGAGGCCGTGGAGATCGCGAATGACGAGATCGCCGCTCGTCGGCACGCTGGTGACGAGGGTGACGCCACCATCGGGCCGTTGGGCGACCACGCATTGCTCCGGCGGTGGCCCCGAACCTCCGAAACACCCCGCCGGGTACACGGGCTGAAACCGCTTTCGGCAGTTGGTCACTGAGAGCGGGCCCACGGCAGCCGCCGCCTTGAACGCAGGAGCGCCTGCATCGACGCCAGCATCCATGAACTGCGCCCCGAGCACCGTCGGGCGCGGAGCACACGCCACGAGGGTGAGGAGGAGAACGACGCGCACGTGCCCAGCGTGCCCGAACCCGGGCGAGAGCTTCACGAAATGTGACGCCGGGGCAGCACGAGCCGAAAGGTGGTGCCCTCGCCCGACGAATCAACCACCTGCACGGTGCCGCCGTGGCCTTCGACGACCCGACGCACGATGGCGAGCCCCAGCCCGCTGCCGCCCCCGCCCCGCCCTCGCGCGTCGCGCAGCCGGTGAAAGGCCTCGAAGACCGACTCCCACTGCGCGCGCTCGATGCCGATGCCGTTGTCCTTCACGTCGATGACGACGGAGCCCCCGTCACGCTTCGCGTCGACGAGGAACGTCACCGGCGTGCGCTCGTTGTACTTGCGCGCGTTGCGCAGCAGGTTGAGGAAGACGACCTTCATCCACGTCGGGTCGGCCTCGAGCGTGAGCCCGCTCGTGCCCTGCACGGTGGACAGCACCTCGGGCGCATCGGCCTCGAGCCACGCGCGCACCTCGTCGAGCGCCCACGGCTGCCGATGGAGCACGTCACGCCCGCGCTCGAGCCGGTTGAACGACAGAATGTTCTCGACGAGGGCAGACAGCCCATCGACCTCGGCCACGATGCGCTGGGGCCAGTCTTTCGCTTCGGCGACCCCCGACGTCTTGCGCTCGAGCGTCTCGGCCATCACGCGCAGCGACGCGAGCGGCGTTCGGAGTTCGTGACTGACGGTAGCGACCAGCTCGTTGCGCGTGTCGAGCAGCGCCTGCTCACGCCGCTGCACCGTGAACGCGAGCATCACCAGCCCGACGCCGAGCAGGAAGGCCACGGCCAGAAGCACGAGCTTGAGCTGGAGCGCGCTCCTTCGCTGCCGGGTTGCCTCGAGCCACCGCGGCGACTCGACCGAGACGAGCAGTGAATCGACGAGCCCCTCCGATGACGAGAGTTCGAGCGTGTCGGTCTCTTCGATGAGGCCTCGCTCGCGCATCGAGGTCTGCTGGGCGTCGAGCAAGGTGGGAATCGCGACTGCCACACCGCGCACCTCGGGCCCGCCCCGCAGCACGAACCCCTGCTGCACCGAGAGCCCCGGCGGAGCGTCGGCGACCTGCGCGCCCGTCGGCCCGACCATTGCGGCGCAGCGAGCGACGAAGTCGTTCACCTGCACCAGCGCGCGCTGACTCTGCCGCTCGACGATGGCGCACACGCGCGTGAGTTCGTCGGCCGAGAGCCGCTCGCTCAGCTCGAGCACGTGACGTTGCAGACCGGCTTCCTGCGGGGTGAAGCCGTCGCGCAGCACGCGCTCCATGAGCACCTGGGTGGGCTTCGAGCGGGTCTGCAACAGCTCGATCATCGCGAGCACGGTCGAGAGATCGTCGACCGGCCCGAGGCGGAACTGGCGGCGGTGGTTCAAGAGCCCGCGTACGTTCGATTCGATCTCGGGCTTGTTCGACGTCGCGAGCGCGCGAGCGAGCCCAGTCACGAAGCGGCGCCGTTCGGCAGGTGGCGAATCGTCGGGGTCGTCCACCGTCGTCGCGAGGAGTGCGTTCATCGCCACGACGACACCAGCCGTCGTGCCCCGTGCGCGCCGAGGCAACAGTGGTGTCCCGTCGCTCACGAGCAACAGGCGCGAGTCGTCGAGCAGCGGCTCCGCGAGCGCCGAGTCCATCAACGCGACGCCGAGCCGCCATTCATCTTCCAGGGCTCGACGCAGCGTCGCCGACGCGTACGCCTCGAGCGCTGCGCGTTGCCCCTCGGTCTCCGAACGGCGCGCCTCGTCTTCCCGGAGGAACACGCCCACCAGCCCCGCGAGGAACAGCGAGAGCACGACGAGCCCCACCACGAAGGGCGCGCTGGTGGAGCGTCGTGGCTTCACTCGATGACCGGCAGGCGATCGAAGTCCATGGTCGCGACGGGCGCCTTCGACTCGAAGCGGTCAGGGCGGCGATCGAGCGTCTGCGCCACACGAATGAGCCGCGCCAGCTCGACGACGTCAGCGCGCTGCGCGAGCGAGGGCGGAAGCTCGGCGACCTGCGCGAGCAGCGCCTCCCAGGTGAGCGTGCGCGCCCAGTAGCTGCCACGAAGCTTCTCGGCGAACCCCGACACCACGAGCGAGAGGCGCGCAGGCGGCGTGGCCGAGGTGCGATCGGTGCGAATCACCGACGTGGGCAGCGCGCGCTCCACCAGCTGAGACGCTCCGCCGACCGGCTGCTTGTACCGCGCGCGGAAGATGGCGAATGACTGCGCGTCGCTCTTCGCCTTGAGCTTCACTTCGTAGATGGCGGTGACCGAGTGGCCGGCGCCGAGCTCACCCGCGTCGACCTTGTCGTTGGCGAAGTCGCGCTTGTCGAGCAGCCGGTTCTCGAAGCCGAGCAGGCGGTAGCGCTCGACGATGGTGGGGTTGAACTCGAGCTGCAGCTTCACGTCCTTCGCGACGACCTGCAGCGTGCCGGTGAGGTTCTCGACGAACACGCGCTTCGCCTCGTCGAGCTTGTCGACGTAGGCGTAGTGGCCGTCGCCCATGTCGGCGAGGCGCTCCATGAGCACGTCGTTGTAGTTGCCGAGCCCGAAGCCGATGGCCGACAGCGTGACGCCTTCAGACGCGCGACCCTTCACGGTCTGCCAGATGTCTCCCGCGTTCGTGACGCCGTTGTTCGCGACGCCGTCGCTGCAGAGGATGACGCGGTTGATGCCGCCGGGCACGAAGCCCTTCATCGCCAGGTCGTACGCGAGCGAGAGGCCGGCCTGCACGTTGGTGCTGCCTTCGGGCTTCAGCGCGTCGATGCCTGCGAGAATGCTCTCCTTCTGCGTCGCGGGCGTCGGCGGCAACACCACGTGGGCCTCGGTGCCGTAGACGACGAGCGAGACCTTGTCGCGACCGTCGAGTTCGTTCACCAGCAGCCCCAGCGCCTGCTTCACGAGACCGAGCCGGTTCTCGCTCGCCATCGAGCCCGAGACGTCGATGGTGAAGATGAGGTGTGACGGTTTGCGGTCGGCCTTCGCCACCTCGCGCGCTTTCACGCCGACGTGGAGCACGTGGTAGCCCTTGCGCGTCGGCGATGGGAACGCCTCGACCTGCACCGAGAACGCCTGCTCCTTCGGCGCCTGGTAGCCGTAGTCGAAGGCGTTGACGAACTCCTCCACGCGCACGGCCGCTTCATCAGGCAGCACGCCACGCTCGAGGTAGCTGCGGGCGAGCGAGTACGAGCCCGTGTCGACGTCGGCCGCGAAGGTGCTGATGGGCTCGGCAGTCGTCTCGATGGTCGGGTTGACGCCGTAGTCCTTGAGCACCATCGCGGGCACGCGCGTCGTGGTGGTGGGCGAGGGTTCGAGCGTCGTCTCTTCCGGGTCCAGCACTGGCGTCTGGGCCACGCTGCGGTACTCGGGCCTCATCTTCGCGCACGCCGCGATGAAGAGCAGCGCCCCGACGGCCAGTGTTCGTTTCCACGTCATCGACTTCGTCATGAGAGACCTCCGGTGAGTGATGCCGGCATGGTCGGCCAACGCGAGGGCGAGTGTGGCACCGGGGTCTCAGCGGATCTTCATGGTTTCTTCATGACGGGCCGGTAGGAGGCGGTCGATGCGAACGCCTCGCCACGTCATCTGGGATTGGAATGGAACACTGCTCGACGACGCGTGGCTCTGCGTCGAGGTGATGAACGCGCTGCTGTCGGAGCACGGCTTGCCGCTGGTGGACGAGGCCCGCTACCAGGCGCTCTTCAGCTTTCCCGTCGTCGACTACTACCGGAAGCTCGGCTTCGACTTCGAGCGCACCCCCTTCGAGCAGGTCGGCACGGCCTTCATTCACGGCTACCAGGCGCGGCAGCACGAGTGCGAGCTGCAGGACGGCGCGCATGACGTCTTCGAGGCGCTGAAGGCGAAGGGCATCTCGATGAGCGTGCTGTCGGCGAGTCAGCAGTCGCGGCTCGAGGCGCAGGCGAAGCATCTGGGTGTGACCGAGAAGTTCGTGAAGCTCGTCGGGCTCGATCACCACTACGCCGATGGAAAGCTGGAGCTCGGGCGGCAGTGGCTCGCGGAGCTGGCACACGCTCCCGACGAGGTGCTGCTCATCGGAGACACCGACCACGACCTCCACGTCGCGCAGACGCTGGGCATGCAGTGCATCGTCGTTCCGAGCGGACACCAATCGGCCCAGCGGCTCGAGCAGGCGGGCGCGAGGCTGGTGGCGTCGCTGAAGGAAATCGCCGACTTGCTCTCGAAGTGACCTGTTCGTCAGACAACTCGCGGCCCTCCGCCTTGACGCCGAACACTGTTCGGCTTATTCCTAACAGTGTTCGGGAAGGACGGCGCCATGGCGAGACCCACGAAGAGCGATGACCCACGACGGAGCATTCTCGAGGCCGCGCGGGCGCTGATCGTCGAAGAAGGCCACGAGAAGGTGAGTCTGCGCGCCGTCGCCGCAGCAGCCGGCTTCAGCCCTGCCAGCCTCTACGAGTACTTCGACAGCCGCGAAGACCTGCTCAAGACACTCGCCGGAGAAGCCTCGAACCGGCTCGGAGCGACGCTCCTGAAAGCCGCGGACAAGGGGAAGACGCCGGCCGCTGCGCTGGTCGAGGTCGGGCTCGCCTACGTGGACTTCGCGCGTGAACACCGGGAGGACTTTCTGCTGCTCTTCGGGCGCCTCGAGTCTGCGCGCCAGAGCTTCTCGGAGTCGGTGCCCTCGGCTTCGCCCTACTCCGTCGTGATGAATGGCGTTCGTGAAGCGCTCGGCGCAGCAGGCCGACGAGCAACCCAGGCGACCGTCGAGCAGGTGTCCTACGTGTTGTGGGCCGCGGCGCACGGCATGGCGATGCTCCAGGTCACGCACCTGCACGGCTTCGACGCCGACTTCCGGGCGGCCGATCGCACGGGCCTGCAGGCCCTCGTTCGCGGCCTCGACCTCGCTGACTGAACTTTTCACCCGCACGCGACCGGGTTCGTCGCGCTCATTTCCGAACACTGTTCGGCCAGCCAACGGAGTCACCATGCTGCGTCACTCAGTCATCCTCCTCACCCTCACCGGCTGCCTCGCGACCGAAGGAGAGCCGATCGGCCCGTACGAGAAGCCGACCACGGCCCTCATCGTGCTCGACCTGCAACGAGACCTGCTCGAAGCCGACGGCCGCATGCCCGTGAAGCAGGCGCAGGTGCAGCCGCTGCTCGACACGGCACACGCGCTCCACGCTTCAGCGCGTGCGCAGGGCCTGCCCATCATTCGCGTCGAGAACCTCTACACCCCGTCGGACGTGGCCAACCCGTTCCGCAACGGCGCCACCGTGCGGGGCACTCCCGGAGCCGCGTGGGATGCCCGTGCGCCCATCGACGGCGACGCGATGTTCGAAAAGGACGCGCCTGACGCGTTCAGCAACCCTGCCTTCGACGCGGCGCTGCGCGAGAAGCAGGTCACCCACCTCGTCATCACGGGCGTCTTCGCCGACGGCTGTGTGACGTGGACGAGCCGCGGCGCGCTCAACCGGGGCTATCGGGTCACGATCCTCCAAAGCGGCGTGGCTGCGGGTACTGACCGGGCGAGGAGCAGCGCGCTCGAGACGTTGAAAGCCGAAGGCGTGACCATCGCCGACGCCATCGACGGCATGAGCTGGGCTCAGTGAAGGTCGAGCGTGAACCGAACGACGGCGAAGAGCCGCAGGTCGGTGGGAACGACGCTCTCCGGTGGGCGTGTGTCGTGCAGCACGCTCACCGTCAGGCCCAGCATGAAGGGTTCGGCGACCTTCGCCATGAGCTCGGTCTCGTTGAGGAAGCGGGCATCGGCGAAGGCGTCGAACCGCGGCTGCGCGTACGTCGTGTTCTGCACGAGCAGGTGCGCGTCGAAGAGCGAGAGCCGCAGCGTGAGGTAGTTCGACCAGCGCACGTCGACGTCCTCGAGCGGGTCGGTGCTGCCGGCGAGCGGAGACAGCCGGTCGTACTCGAACATCACCGTGCTGCCGCCCCAGAGTGAGAAGTGCTTCGTGCGAATCGCTTCGACGCGAACACCAGGGCCTCCGACCGCGCGGGCCTGCATGCGAAGGAAGAGGTTGGTCTGGTACTGCACGAAGACGTCGGAGCCGATGCGCGGGTGCCACATCGCCGTCCACCGCGCGTGCGCGAACGTCTGGTTCACGAACGGTCCGCGCCCGGTCTCGGCGTAGCGCCCATTCACCACGGCGAACACGCGCTGTTTCACCCACGACTCACCTGACTCGTCGGGCGCGTGCACCGACTGCCACTGCGCCCGCAGGGTGCCGCCCGTGTCGAGGAACACGACGTTTCCGCGAGAGAAGAAGAACGTTCCATCGGCGCCGAGCGACACGCCCGGCTTCCACGGCGCGGGTTTGAGCACCTCGGCGTTCACCTGCCCCAACAACGAGAGCACCACCACGGAGAGCATCGGTCAGGCCCTCTTCGGCTTCGGGTAGATGAACGACGCGAGCGCCTTCGTCAGCCGCGGCATCAACACGTAGGTCATCAGGAAGACCTCGATGGTGATGGTGACGAGCAGCCGCAGCGGCATGGGCGCGGTCGAAAGCACCGCGGCCACGAGCGAGCCGATGCTGAAGACGAGGCCGTAGACGACGGCGATCATCACCAGCGCCATGCGGAACCGCGATGGCTGCGGCACCACGGTTCCCGGCGGCGGGGTGAACCAGAACTCGAGGCCCGTGAGCTGGTTCCACACCGCATCGGCCTCGACCAGGTCAGCGACCTCGAGCAGCGCGCTCCTTCGCAGGTTGCTCTGCTCGAAGCCACGCAGGTGCTCCACCGAGTCGAAGCGGAAGACGCTCGTGTACTCGCGGTTCGCGCCCGACGGCCGAGTCACCGTCGTGCCGAGGTAGCCCGGCAGGTGCTTCGCCTGCTCGAGCAACCTCTCGAGCCAGGCCTCGTATTCCTTCTCGCGCCCGGCCTTCACGCGGCGGGTCACGACGACGGTGACGGGTTCGGTGGACATAGGTGGGCCTTCAGCGCGTGGTGAGGTCGAGCAGCGCGTTCACGAACGCCTGCGGCTGCGAGAGGAACGGCAGGTGGCCAGTGGCGAGGCTCGCGGTCTTCGTGTTCGGCCAGGCCGCGACCAGCTGCTGCTGCAGCGACGGTGTGACGGCGCGGTCGGCGGTGGTGAAGACGTAGCTGCGAGGAACGGAGCCGAACGCCGCGTCGGAGAGCGTCACCTTCCCCTGAAACGGAGCCAGCGGCTCGGGCTTGTGACCTGCGACGATGAAGCCCTGCACCTCTTTCGGAAGGTCGGCGGCCAGCGCGTCGGCGAGCGCCTCCTTCTTGATGGTGACGGTCGAAGAGTCGGCGGCGAACTGCATGTTCTGCCCGACGAGGCTGGTGGGGTCGCCCTTCGCGAGCGCTTCGAGCGACTGACCAGTCTTCGGCAGGTACGCCGCAACGAACACGAGCTGCCGAACCTTCGAAGGCGCGCGCTCCGCGACCTGCGCAACGACCAGGCCCGCCATGCTGTGGCCGACGAGCACGACGGGAGCGGGCTGCGCCTCGACGAGCGCGTGCACCGACGTGACGTACTTCTCGAACGAGAGGTCCTTGAGCGCGGTCGTGTCGGCACCGTGCCCGGGAAGGTCGACCGCGATGACGCGATGGCCACGCGCCTCGAGCATTGGCTTCACCGCGTCGAAGGCGTGGGCGTCGGCGAAGGCCCCGTGAACGAGAATGAACGTCTGCGGCATGGTCGAGCTCGAGGTCGTGGAGGACGTGGTGGCGCAGCCCGCGAAGGCGAGCGCCGTGAGGAACAGGAGCGGTCGCATCGTTCAGCGCCCCAGGGTCTCGATGACGAGGTCGGCGGTCTCGCCGCCCGAGAAGTTCTGCTGCCCGGTGATGAGGTTGCCGTCACGCACCGCGAAGCCACGCCACAGCCCCGCCTGCACGAAGTTCGCGCCCGCCTTCTTCAGGTCGTCTTCGATGCGCCACGGCATCACGTGCGTGGTCTTCGGCAACAGCCCCATGCCCCACACCGCGTCGTCGGCGAAGTCCTCCTCGACGTTGGCGAAGCCGGTGACCGTCTTGCCCTTCGCGAGCAGCTCGCCGTTCGA
The DNA here is from genome assembly GCA_016879935.1 of Archangiaceae bacterium. Taxonomy (GTDB): domain Bacteria; phylum Myxococcota; class Myxococcia; order Myxococcales; family Myxococcaceae; genus Xiheimicrobium. The sequence goes on from JAACJQ010000158.1 coordinate 13,126, forward strand.
GAGCTTCGCGAACTTGAGCAGCGCGACGCCGTGGCAGAGCGCGACCGCCAGCTTCCCGGCCTCGTAGAACTCGACGAACTTCTTCTGCAGCGACACGGCCTTCTCGAAGGTGAACATCGGCGCCTGCCCGCCGGCCACCACGATGGCGTCGAACTTCGAGACGTCGATGCTGGCGACGGGCCTGGTGTCGGTGACGAGCGCGGCCAGCTTCGGCGTCGCGATGAAGCCCATGCTGATGAGGTCGCTCGACGAGTAGCCCGAGGCGTCGCGCGGGTCGCTCATGCCGTCGGCCTCGCACGTGCCGCCTTCGGGGCTGAAGATCTCCACGTCGTAGCCCGCCTCGGTGAACGCGAAGTACGGGTGGGTCAGCTCGCTCCACCAGAAGCCGACTGGCCACTTCGTCGTGGTCGAGACGGCCGGGTTCGAGATGACGATGGCGACGCGCTTGTGGTGCTTCGGGTTGGTGACGTTCGGGTCTCTGAGGCTCATGGACGGCTCCTGAAGGGTGTCTGGAACGCGCCCATGGTGTGTCTCGCCAACCGTTGCGGCCAATGAATGTGGTGCAGTCAGACATTTCACATGCTGCAATGTCGACATGGACCTCGACCTGAACCTCCTGGAGACCCTCGATGCGCTGCTGCAGGAAGGCAGCGTGTCGCGCGCGGCGAAGCGGGTGGGCCTGAGCACGCCGGCCATGAGTCACGCGCTGGCGCGGCTGCGCACGACGCTGGGCGACGAGGTGCTCGTGCGGGCGGGCCGCGACATGGTGCCGACCCAGCGGGCGCTCGCGCTCAAGGAAGAGGTGAACACCGCGCTCACCCGCGTGCGCGCCCTCTTGAGTCCGCAGGACGCGTTCGAGCCCCGCGCGCTGCAGCGGGAGTTTCGCGTCAACGCGACTGACCACGTCGTCACCGTGCTGGGCTCGACCCTCGACACGCTCGCGCGCCGAGATGCACCAGGCGCCCTGCTCCGCTTTCTTCCGACGGCGACCGACGATGCCGCGTTGCTCCGGGAGGGAAGCATCGACCTCGCGGTGGGCATTTACGCCGATCTCCCTCCTGAGTTGCGAACGCGCGTGCTCTTCACCGACCGCTTCGTGAGCGTGCTGCGCAAGAGCCACCCCGCGGCGAAGGCCCGGCTCGACCTCGAGACCTTCCTCTCGCTCGACCACCTTCAGGTGGCGCCGCGAGGCAAACCCGGCGGCTACCTCGACGACCTGCTCGCCGAGCGTGGCAAACACCGGCGCGTGACGCGGGCGGTGCCCTACTTTCTTTCGGCGCTCCAGCTCGTCTCGGAGTCCGACGCGGTGCTCACCATCTCGGAGCGCATGGCTCGCCGTCTCGCCCGCACCTTCGACCTCGTCGTGCTCGAGACGCCACTGCCGCTCAAGCCGTACGCGCTGAGCCTGCTCTGGCACCCCCGGCAGGACTCGTCGCCCGACCATGCGTGGCTGCGGCAGCTCTTCGTCACGGCGGCGGAAACGGCGGCGCCCGGTCTCCACGCCGGCGCGAAGACCCGAACGGGTGGCTCCCGACCGTCTCGCCGCACGAAACGCAACGTTGCAGCGAATGAACTGGCGTGAAGCCGCGGCCAGCCACACCTTCGGCCGCTTTCCCTCGAGGACACCATGAACATCGGAATCATCGGCGCAGGAAACGTCGGCTCCACCCTCGGAGCTGCCTTCACGAAGACGGGCCACGCCGTGACGTACGGGCTCCGTGAACCCTCGAAGGTGCCCGGGTCGGTCACCATCGCGCAGGCCGTCGCGGCGTCTGAGGTGGTGGTGCTCGCGACGCCGTTCGGTGCGCTCGCGGAGGTCGTCGCCTCCACGGGCCCGATGGCCGGGAAGGTCGTCATCGACGCCTCGAATCCCCTGCTGCCGGGGCTCGCGCTGGCGGTCGGTCACTCCGATTCGGGAGCCGAGACGCTGCAGCGGCTGCTGCCGCAGGCGAAGGTCGTGAAGTGCTTCAGCACCGTCGGCATCGAGGTGATGGCGAACCCGAAGGTGGGAGGCCGCGCGACGACGATGTTCCTGTGCGGCGACGACGCCGGGGCGAGAGAGACGGTGCGTGGGCTCGCGAGCAGCCTGGGCTTCGACGCCATCGAATTGGGCGCGCTCAAGAACGCGCGGCTGCTCGAGCCGGCCGCCGTGCTGTGGATTCACCTGGCGATGGTCGAGAGGCTCGGGCGCCGAATCGGCATTCGCCTCGAGGGTGACGGCGCGCGTGCGGCGACCATCGTGAAGTCGGATCCTTCGCGGAAGGTGGCTGTCATCGGCGCGGGCAACATCGGCGGTGGGCTCGTGCGCGCGTGGACGAAGGCCGGGCACTCGGTGACGGTGGGCGTGCGCTCTCCGAACGACGAGGTGCTGGCGCTCGCGAAGGAGACCGGGGCCCGCATCGCGACTCCGGCCGAGGCGGTCGCGGCCAACGACGTCATCACCATCGCGATTCCCGCGCAGGCCGTGGAGGCGTTCGCGGCGGGCTCGAGCTTCGCTGGCAAGCTCGTCATCGACTGCACCAACCACGTCGGCCCCGGCTTCTCACTGAGCTACGGCCACACGACGTCGTGGGCCGAAGAGCTCGCGAAGAAGCTCTCGGGCGCGAAGGTGTTCAAGTCGTTCAATGCACAGGGAGCCGAGAACCTCGCGACGCCCGTCTACGCGAGCGGGTCGGCGGCGAACTTCTTCTGCGGAGACGACGCGGCGGGCCGTGAAGTCGTCTCGCAGCTCGTCAGAGACGTCGGCTTCGAGCCCGTGTTCGCCGGGCCCTTGAAGCAGGCGCGTGTGCTCGAGCCGATGATGATGCTCTGGGTGACGGCCGCCCGCACGGCGGGGAAACGCGCCATGGGCTTTCAGCTGTTGCGCGACTGATCGTCAGGAGGAGCGTTTCGGCGCTCCCGCACCGCTTCGAGTTCGGCCGCAACCACCAGGTCTTTCGCTCGCCGAACGTGCCTCTTCACCGCGATGAGATCGTCCAATCCGATCACTCGCAGTGAATGCTGGTGAACCGGCAACTCGACAGCTCGCGTTGAGATCTCCTCCCACGAGGCGATGGGAGGAACGGTGCGGAGAATGTCGATGATTCCAAGATCGGTCTGGAAATAGAGATTCCGGAACGTCGAGAGACCGACATCAGCCGCTCGAGATTCTCGAGCGTGAATGGAGCGGTGATGTCGAGGTGCTTCGTGAATTGAGTCGAGCCCCAGGCCACGGCAGCGACTCCACCAATCACGACCAAGTCAACCTTCGCCGCCACCAACCGGTCGAGCTACTCGGGACGTGTTCTGAGAGGGCCGCTCCGTGGAGGCGTTCATAGGTCTTCGTCATCTCGTGCAGTTGAAGGATTCGCTCCATTGGCGTGAGCGAGAGATTGTGGAGCAACTGCGCGGGATCGATCCCCATCTCGATGGCGCGGTCCCAGGCTGGTCCCGAGCTCGGGTATTGCTCACGCCACACCGGGCGAAGGTCGAGCGCATCGCAATCTCTGGGATCAGTTGGATCCATCGAGTGCACAGTAGCAGCTTGGCGGCTTCCGCTCATCGTCGCGCAGGAAGCAGGAGCGCGTTCACTTCGGGCCGACCTCGACGCCGTGCTGCTGGGCGAGCGCTTCCAGCGCCGCGGTGTACGGGCGTGAGCGGCGTTCGGCGAAGCCGTCGATGAGAAAGCCCATGGCGCCGACGATGATGAGCCCCGGGCCCACGCCATGCGCCCACTCGGCCTTGAGCCCGAAACGAAGGGCGAGCCCGACCAGCACCAGCGCGGCCCACGTGCCGAGGAAGATGGGCCAGTTCGCGTTCACCTTTCGCATGCGCGGCAGCTCCTTCTCGACCATCACTTTCGGAGACGCCGCGTACTCGGCCTCGAGCGTCGCCATCTGTGACGGCGTGCGAAGCCCGACCGCGAGCCCCGTGCCGAGCGCGACGAGGCCGAAGAGCACCATGGGCACGGCCATGCCGACGCCGAACGCACCGCCTTCGCTCTTCACGGCGGCGCCAGCGATGACGAAGAGAATCAAGGCGGCGGGAGCGATGAAGAACAACGCCTCGACGCGCTCACCGCGGAAGTACACCTGCAGCTGTTCGAGGAAGGGCATCGAAATACTCTGACAGGTTCGCGAGCTGCTTCCGATGCGCCTCGCGCGCGGTCCTCGCGACGAAGCCCTTCAGCCCGAACAAGGCGCTGACCGTGGTGCGCTCCGAGACACGAGTGCGCTCGCCCTGCTGCTCGAGCGTGTACTCGGCGTCGATGACGACTCGGGGAATGCTCTCGCCCCTCGCGCGCAGCCGTCGCGGCGCCTCGGGGTGCACGAAGTACGTCGCGCGGTACGCGTTCGGAACGCGGAACGGGCCCATGGCACGTGTTCGAAGAGGTCGACCTCGACACGCGAGGCGTCACGGTGCGTGACGGTGACCTGCTCGATGAGCGGGTGCAGCACCGACAGCCGCGTCGGGTCACTCAGCAGCGCGTACACGGCGTCGATGGGGCCGTTGACCCACTGCTCCAGCTCGAACGTCACGGCTCAGATCGCCGATCCGCCGCGCTCACCGGTGCGAATGCGCACGGCCTCTTCGACTGGCATGACGAAGATCTTCCCGTCACCGACCGCGCCGTTGGGCTCGGTGCGGGCGCCCTTCTGAATCGCCGAGATGGTCTTCTCGACGTACGCATCGTTCACGAAGAGCGTGATGCGCGTCTTCTGCACGTTGCGCACGCGCACCTGCTGGCCCCGGAAGAGCTCGACCTCGCCCTCCTGACGGCCGCGCCCTTCGACGGTGTCGATGGTGATTCGGTAGTTGTCGCCTTCGTCGAGCACGGCGCCGAGCGCTTCTTCGACGGCCTCGAGCCGCTCGGGACGAATGATGGCGATGATCATCTTCATAGTTCCTCAGTTCGACTGCGGCTGCGTGAACCACATTCGGCGCGGCTCATGACTTCCACTGACTCGGTGCCGCCCCTCATCAGGTTCACCTTCGCCTTCGTCTCACGGTTCCTCAGTTCGACTGCGGCTGCTCACGTCTGATCGAAATGGTACCCGCGCTCGCCGTGCACGTGCAGATCTTGTCCATCGCGCTCTTCCTGCTCGGTGGCGCGCAGCCCCATGGTGCGCTTGAGAATGGAGGCGATGAGGAACGTCGCTCCGCCGGCGAAGACGATGGCCACGCCGACGCCGAGGAGCTGCTTGCCCAGCTGCGCGAACTCTCCGTCGAGCACGCCCTTCACCGGCGTGAAGCAGAACACGCCGGTCAGCAACGCTCCGAGAATGCCGCCCACGCCGTGCACGCCGAACGCGTCGAGGCTGTCGTCGTAGCCGAGCCGGTTCTTGAGCTGCACCGCCCAGTAGCAGACGACGCTGGCCAGGGCGCCCATCACCATCGCCCAGAACGGCCGCACGTGGCCCGCCGCCGGCGTCACCACCACCACCCCCGCTACGAACCCCGACGCGAGCCCGAGTGACGTCACCTTGCCGTGATGCCACCGCTCCATCAGCATCCACGCGAGGCCTGCCGCCGCTGCCGCGCTCTGCGTCGTGGTGAACGCGAGGCCCGCCGTCGCGCCAGCCGGGTGCTCCACCGCCACCGCGCTGCCCGCGTTGAAGCCGAACCAGCCGAACCAGAGCAGACCGGCTCCCGTCAGCGTGAGCACGAGGTTGTTCGGCAGAATCACCGCGCCGCGTTTGAAATCACGTCGCGGCCCGAGCATCAACGCGAGCACCAGTGCCGAGACACCGGCGGCAATGTGCACGACCGTGCCGCCTGCGAAGTCGAGCACGCCGCGGGCGAACAACCAGCCGTCGGCCGCCCACACCCAGTGCGCGAGCGGGCAGTAGACAAGCGTGGCCCAGATGACGGTGAAGACGAGGTACGTGCGAAAGCGCATGCGCTCGGCGATGGCACCGCTGATCAGCGCGGGCGTGATGATGGCGAACTTGCCCTGGAACATCACGAACACGAGCTCGGGAATGCCCTTGTCGGAGTACGGCTTCGCCATGTCGATGCCGTTGAGCGCGACGAGCGTCGAGTCCCAGCCGATGAACCCGCCCTGCGTCTTGCCGAACGCGAGCGCGTAGCCGATGAGCACCCACTGCACTCCGATGACCGCCATCGCGACGAAGCTCATCATCATCGTGGTGAGCACGTTCTTCCGGCGAACCATGCCGCCGTAGAAGAGCGCGAGGCCCGGCACCATCAGCAGCACGAGCGCTGAGCTCGTGAGCATCCACGCGGTGGACCCGGCGTCGAAGGCCACCGGAGCCGCTGTTCCTGTTGCGTCCATGGCGCGGCATCAGCTCACCCACGACCGCCTGCGTCAAGCCTGAAGCCTTCGCTTGGCGTTGTTTAAGCCAACCGAGTGGACCCCAAAGACAACTCACCGCATCTCAAGCCTTGTCACGGGTCGGCTTGCAGCACCGCAAACAAGTGCGTATGTGCACCCATATGCACCCAATTCATCTCGTCGCCCTGGTCCTGCTCCTCGCCTTCAGTGCGTTGTCGGCCCTCGACGGCCTCTACCTCCACCTGTACCGGCTGCGCCTTCACGCGAGGCCAGCGTCGTGGAACGAACATCTCTGGCACACGGTGCGCAGCGTGCTCTTCGTGCCGATGGTGCTCGCGCTGTTCGCGACACGGAGCGGCGGGCTGTTGCTGTGGTTCGGCATCGCCGTCGTCGCCGTCGACCAGGTGATCGAGGCGCTCGACGCCGCGAGTGAGGGCGCTGCGCGGCTCGAGTTCGGCGGACTCAGCTCGTTCGAGTACGGCCTGCATCTGATGCTGACGACGCTCCGTGCGGCGGCCCTCACGGCGGTGCTGGTGTCTCGGCCCGCGCAGGCCTGGGCCCTCGACGCGCCGCTGGTGCTGGAGCCGCTGGCCGCGCCGTGGTCCTTCCTCGCGGTTCAGCTCGCGTTCACGGGCGTGGTCGTCGCCCTGGTGCACGTCGCGCTCGCGGTGAAGCACTGCCCGCTCACCCGCTGCCAGGCCGCGTGAGCCCCGCCATCACCATCGCGCTGGTGCTGCTGGCGCTGCTCTCGACCTTCGCCGCGGGGCTCGAGCTGGGGCACGGGCACGATCGCCGCGCCGTGAAAGGCCTGCTCCTCGTCAACGTCGTCGGCCTGCCCGCGCTCGCATGGCTCTTGATGCACCTGACGCAGCCCCTGCCGGAAGTCCGACAGGCGGTGTGGCTCGTGGCGCTTGCGCCGGGCGGGGCCAGCGCTCCATTGCTCGCGCGCTCTGCTGGTGGAGCGCCGACGACCACCGGCGTCTCGTTCGTCGCGCTCTGCGTCACGTCGGCCGTGCTCGTACCGCTCGGCCTCGCCGCGCTGGAGCTCACGTTGCCGGGCTGGCCGCTGGTGGGCGTGATCATCGTTCAGCTGACGCCGCTGCTCACGGGCGCCGCCCTCGCACGCCGGGTCACCGTGAGCGCGCGGTTGCCGGCTCGTCTGCGCACCGTTGGCAACGTGCTCCTGCTCGTCGTCATCACGCTCCTCACCATCGACCGTGGCCCGCACCTGCTGACCCTGGGCTTCTCGACCCTCGGCGTGCTCGCGAGCTTCGTCGCGCTGAGCGCAACGGCTGGAGCCGTCGCTGGCCGGCCTCGCGCGCCACTCTCGATGCTGACGCTGGTTCGCAACCTGACGCTCACGCTGCTGGTCTGCGAGACGCTGGAGCCTGGTGGCGTGCCGACGCTCGTCGTGGCCAGCTACGGCCTGCTGATGTACGCGGCGGCTGGCGTGCTGCTGCTCTTCGCACGCAGGGTGGCCACCGATGGCAACGAAGCGGCAGCGAACGCCTGAAGTCGAAGCAGCGGCAGCCGAGATGGTGGGGCTGCTCGACTCCGAGTTCCTCCGAGCGCTCGCCGAGCCGGCGCGACGCGAAGTGCTGCGGGTCTTGCTGCTCGACGGGCCGAGCCGCATCAC
>JAACJQ010000159.1 GCA_016879935.1 Archangiaceae bacterium
AGCGGCTCGAGGTGAGGCTGGTGCGGGCGGTGTGGCGGTGGCAGCGGCGCGAGGCGCGGAGGCAGGGCGTGACGGCTCCACTGCGAGTGTGCCGTCTCGCGCTGAACACGACCAGTTGAGAACCCTCGTCCCGCACTGAGCGCGGGGGATGAGCTCTTCGAGGTCGAGAATCCCCGGGAGCAACGCGGGACGAAATGGTGCGCCGGAGCGAGCGTCAGCTCGCGGAGGCGCCCTGTGCGCGCGAGCTGGGCGACCGAGCTGAAGGAGAGAGAAGCGCCGGTGGGGTTTGAGGTACTTCGGGCTTGCGAAAGTCAGGAGCCTCATGGACCCACAATGGGCCGCCCCACCGGCGGTCGACACATGCCTTGTTTCCAGCGACGCGTCGAGAGGCCGCAGGGGCGGCACGCTCATCGACGAGCGGGTGCTCGAGCTCGCGGTGCACGAGGCGATGCTGAAGGACCCGGACGCATACCGGCCGGCGGAGTGCCGGTGCGGCTGCAGGCGACTGCACGTGCATGACAGGCGCGAGCGGCGAGCGCGGGGCGCTGGCCTGGTGGTGACGGTGATGGTGTTCCTCTGCGCGCAGTGCCGGGCGAGTTGGCGGGTGCTGCCGGCCTTCCTGGCACGATGCCTGTGGCGCACCTGGGAAGTCGTCGAGGCAGCGCTCTCCGGGGACGAGCGGCCACTGGTGCCGGCGCGCACGGTGCAGCGCTGGCAGGCCCGGCTGGCGCAGCCGGCCCGCGCGGCGACCCAGGCGCTCGCCACGTCGGGCGACGCGACGCTGCGCGCGGTGGCGCAGCGCGTGGGGCTCGATGGCACGCGCGGCGCGCTGGCGGCGGCGTACGCGGAGGCCACCGGTGGCGCGTCGTTGCTGGCGCCGCTCGCGGCCCTCTTGCACCGACTGAGCTCGGGGCTTCGTCTCATGTAGTCCCCGTGGAACATCCGCGAGATGCGGGCGCCGAAGCCCTTCCCACCCCGAATGGCGCGAGCTGTCGCCTACGTCGTCGGGCATGGACGACAAGGCCCGCCAGCAGCTCGCGCTCTTCCGCATCGCCGTCCTCGGGCCGCTCGTCGGCGCGAGGCTCGAGCACGGCGAGCTGGTGGAGGTGTGCCGCGAGGCGGCGCGCACGTGGGAGGCGCCCGACGGCCGCGTCGTCGAGGTGTCCGCGCGCACCATCGAGGACTGGTACTACGCCTACCAGCGCGGCGGCTTCGCGGCGCTGCACCCGAAGCGGCGCAGCGACGCCGACAAGCCGCGCGCCATTGCAGAGGACGTCGCGCAGCTCATCCTCCGCCTCAAGCACGAGAAGCCGCGGCGCAGCGTGAAGCGCATCATCCGCGTGCTGGAGCGCGCGAAGAAGGTGGAGCGCGGGGCGCTGACGAAGTCGACGGTGCACCGGCTGCTGCAGGTGCACGGTGCCTCGCGGCGGCCGCTGCGCGGCCCCGGCGCTGCGGGCCGCCGCAGCTTCATCCACGAATTCGCCGGAGACTTGTGGGTGGGCGACGCGCTGCACGTCCACCGGCCCGTCATCGACGACGCAGGGCGCGAGAGGAAGGCGCTGCTCCTCTCGCAAATCGACAGCGCGACGAGGTACCTGGCGCACAGCTACTTCGCGCTGAGCGCCGGCGAGACGTCCGTCGTGCAGGAGTACGGCCTCAAGCAGGCGCTGCTGAGCCACGGCCGACCGCGCGCCTTCTACGTCGACAGGGGCCCGGCGTACACGGCCCACTCACTGCGCGCCATCTGCGCGGAGCTCGACGTCCGCCTGCTGCACACGCAGACGAAGGACCCGGAGGCAAAGGGCGTCATCGAGCGCTGGCACCGCACCTGGCGTGAAGAAGTCGAGGACGAGCTCCCCGACGGCCCCGTGCTCTTCGCCGACCTGGTGGCGAAGCACGATGCGTGGCTCAGTGTCGAGTACCACGCGCGCGTCCACGACACGACGAAGCGCATCCCCCGCGAGCACTGGCTCGAGCAGGTGGAACACCTGCGCCCGCTGCCCGCGGGGAAGTCCCTCGACGACGTCTTTCTCCACCGCGAGCTGCGCACTGTGCGCAACGACGGCACCGTGCGCTTCGACGGCCGCCACCTCGAGGTGTGCAGCACGCTGCTGCCCGGTAGCGAAGTCGAGCTGCGCTTCGCGCCGGCGGTGAAGGACGCGCTGCCCCGCGTCTTCGTCAACGACGTCTTCTTCTGCGACACCGTGCGTACACCGGCCCAAGGCGAACACCCATTCCGGAGGAAGCCGAACGGTGATTCCGGAGCATGCCGAACGCCCATTCCGGGCCAAGGCGAACACCGATTCCGGAGCATGCCGAACGCGGAACGGATGAGCAGTATCGGTTGACGACGCTGGACAGACAGCCGACCCCGACCACCCCCAAACCGGAGGTGTCGTTGTCGGCAGAGAGGCTGTCCATGCGGATGCTGAGAGAGGTGTTGAGGCTGTTCTTGGCGCTGGGCGTGTCCCAGAGGGCGATCGCGCGCAGCTTGAGCGTGTCGCCCGCGACGGTGAATGGGTACGTCGGTCGGGCCAGGGTCGCGAAGCTAGGGTGGCCGCTGCCCACCGAACTCGACGACGACGCGGCGCTGAACAAGCTGCTGTTCCCGGACGAGCACCAGCCGCGGTCCGATCGCCCGGAGCCCGACTGGGCGCAAGTGCACCTCGACTTGAAGAAGAAGCACGTCACGAAGCAGCTGCTCTGGGAGGAGTACAAGAGCGCGCAGCCGGACGGGCTCCAGTACAGCCAGTTCTGCGAGCGCTACACGCGGTGGGCCGCGACGGTGAGCGTGGTGATGCGTCAGGAGCACCGCGCGGGCGAGAAGCTCTTCCTCGACTTCAGCGGCGACGGTCTCGAGGTGATCAACCCGAAGACGGGCGAGGTCACCATCGCGAAGCTCTTCGTCGCTGTGCTCGGAGCGAGCAACCTCACCTACGTCGAGCCGGTGCTCAGCGAAGATCTTCCGAGCTGGACCGGAGGCCACGTGAACGCGCTTGAGTACATGGGCGGCGTCACCGAACTCTGGGTGCCCGACAACCTGAAGAGCGGCGTGAAGAAGCCGAACCGGTACGAGCCGGACATCAACCCGACCTACGCAGAGCTCGCGCGCCACTACGGCGCGGCGGTCATTCCGGGCCGCGTGCGCAAGCCGCGCGACAAGGCGAAGGTGGAGCAAGGCGTGTTGCTCGCGGAGCGGTGGATCCTCGCGGTGCTGAGGAACCGGACCTTCTTCTCGCTCGAGGAGGTGCGTGAGGCGGTGAAGCCGTTGGTCGAGAAGCTGAACAACCGACCGATGCGCAAACTCAAGAAGTCCCGGCGCGAACTGTTCGAGGAGGTGGAGCGCGCATCCCTCAAGCCGCTGCCGAACACGCCGTGGGAATTTGCGCGGTGGGCGAAGCCGAAGGTCAACCCGGCGTACCACGTCGAGTACGACAACCACTTCTACAGCGTGCCCTACCAGCTCGTCGGCCAGCAGCTCGATCTGCGCGCAACGGAGCGCACCATCGAGGTTATGCGCGGGCTCAAGTGCATCACCTCGCACGCACGCAGTTATCGGCCCGGCGGCTACACGACGAAGACGGAGCACATGCCGAAGGCGCATCAGGCGCAGGCAGGGATGACGCCGCAGAGGATCATCGAGTGGGCGAAGAAGACGGGGCCCAGCACCGCGGCGCTGGTGGAAGAGATCATGAAGCGGCGAGTGCACCCGCAGCAGGGCTTCATGGCGTGCCAGGGAATCCTGCACCTGAACCGGGACTACGAGCCTGAGCGGATCGAGGCCGCCTGTGCGCGGGCGTTGAAGCTGCGCGCGTGCACGTACAAGAGCGTGAAGGCGATCCTCCGGAACAACCTCGAGCAGCAGGACCTCGAAGCTGAAGCCACGCAGCACGCGCTGCCGCTGCACGAGAACGTGCGTGGCGCCGGGTACTACGGCGACGGCGAGAAGCTGCACTGAGCGAACGCTGCGGCCGCCCGGGGCCTCGGCGGCTGACAGGGGCGCCTGCGCGCGGCTTCGCCGTGCTCGGCGCTCGACAACAGAGGCTCACCACAACCACACCAACAAGAGGCACACGTGCTGATGGAACCAACGCAGGACAAGTTGAACGCGATGAAGCTCTTCGGAATGGCGAAGTACCTGCGGCAGTGGATGGAGCTGCCGAAGGAGAAAGCGTTGACGCCGGCCGAGCTGCTGGGGCTGCTGGTCGACGCGGAGTGGGTGCACCGCGAGAACCGTCGGCTCGAGCTTCGGCTGCAGAACGCGAAGCTGAAGCAGTCGGCGTGCGTCGAGGACATCGACTACGCGCATCCCCGAGGGCTCACGAAGGCGGTGATGCTGGATCTCGCGAGCTCGCGGTGGGTGCAGAGCCATCAGAACGTCATCTTCGTGGGGCCCACTGGCATCGGGAAGAGCTGGCTGGCCTGCGCGCTGGGAAACAAAGCCTGCCGCGACGGCTTCTCGGTCGTCTACCGGCGAGCGTCACGCCTCTTCGATGAACTCGCGCAGGCGCGCGCCGACGGCACCTACCCACACCTGCTGCGTCGACTCGCAAAGGCACAGGTCCTCATCCTCGACGACTTCGCGATCGAGCCGCTCGCGGCCGCGCAGAGGCGCGATCTGCTTGAGGTGATCGAGGACCGGTACAAGACGAGCTCGACGATCATCACCAGCCAACTGGCGACGGATCAATGGCACGGGGCAATCGGAGACGCGACGGTGGCGGACTCGATCTGCGACCGGCTGGTGCACAACGCTCACCGGATCCATCTGCGCGGTGAATCGATCCGGAAGAGCAACGCCTTGACGACCGCGAAGAAGCCAACGAAGTAGCGGTCAACCAGCGTCGTCAGCCGCTGGCTCCGGGTGTTCGGCTTCCTCCGGAATGGGTGTTCGGCATCGCCGGAATACGCAACACCGTGCCCAGAGACTTGCTGGCCAACGCGCACCGCGCCCGCCGCCGCGACGCCGCGCCCGCCCCCACGCTGCCTCCCTCGGGGCTCGACCCGCTCGCCCTCATCGAGGCGGAACACCGCCAGTACACGCGGCCACTCTCGGCCGCGCTCACCCCGGAGGATTTGGATGACGAAGCCGACGACACGCCCGAGGCCTGACACCTACCGCCAGCGCTTTGGACTCACGCACCACCCGCTGCCGCGCGACGCCGCGGGCAGCAGCTTCTTCTGCCAGACGAGGGCCCTCAACCAGCTCGAGGACGGCTTCCAGGCGCTCCTCGAGGAGCCAGGCCTCGGCGTCCTCACCGCGGAGGCCGGCGTCGGGAAGACGGCGGCCATGCGGAACATCTGCTCCCAGCTGGCCACGCCCGACTTCCGCGTCCTCTACCTCTGCAACACTGCCGCCTCGCCCTTCGACATCTACCGCTCGCTGGCCCTCGAGCTGGCCTTTCGCCCGCGCACCGCAAGTCCCAGCTGTGGTGGGCGCTGAAGGCAGAGCTGGTCCGGCTGCTCGACGAGGCGCACACCGTGCCCATCATCGTGCTGGACGAGGCCCAGCACCTCTCCGACGCCTTCCTCGCGGACTTGTCCGGCTTCCTCAACTTCGCCTTCGACACGCGCAGCGCCGCCGCCCTCTGGCTCGTCGGGCTTCCCAGCCTCGCCCAGCGCCTGCGCCTGCAGGTCCACGCGCCGCTCGCCTCGCGCATCGCCGCACAGGTGCAGCTCGCGGCGCTCGAGCGCGACGACTTCAAGGCCCTCATCGAGCACGGCCTCAAGGCCGCCGGCTCGCGCGAGAAGCTGCTGACGGACGCCGCCCTCGAGCTCCTCTTCCGCGCGTCTCGCGGCATCCCGCGCATCGCCTCTCGGCTGCTCCGCGCCTCGCTGAAGGAGGCCCACGCGCGCAACCAGAACCTCGTCGACGACGCGGCCCTCAAGGCCGCCGTCGAGACCCTCGCGCTCGCCGAGGAGGTGCGCTCGTGAGTCCGCTTCAGCTCCGCCTGCCGCTCCCCTCGCACCTCGAGCGTGCTCCCGAGTTGGCGGCCCTCGCCATCCTCGACGCCGCCCTCACTGCATCCGAGGCCGCGCTGCTGGCCTCGCATGTCGAGCTCTACAACGGCGCGGTGGACGGCCTGCCTCGCGGCGCCAGCGCACTGCGCGCCAACGCCGTCATCGTCCACGCGCGGAGGCTCGCCGCGACCCTCGCCGCGTACCGCGACGCGCTCGACCGAGAGGCCCGCCGCGACGAGCGCGCTCGCTACCGCGTCGGCTTCTGACACCACGCCATTACCGCGCCGCCGCTCGCGGCCGGTCTCCGCGCGTCACGCGCAGAACCCCGGAACCACCGCGGGACGGATCCACGGGAGCAGTGCGGGCCGGTACAGGTGGCTCGACGGGCGTTTCCAATGGAGCCATTGGTGAGGTGCTTTCGGAGGCCGTTGAGCAGGCAGGTTCGGGCGGTCGACTCCAGCACGCTGAGCCTGTTGGTGCAGATGCCGCGCTTCGCGTTGCCCGTGCAGCGGTATCTGCGCCCGGTTCCCTTACCGTAGACGAACATCAGGCTTCCGCAGTGGTCGCACACGAGAATGCCGGAGAAAGGGTACTGGCTGGGCCTGCCGGAAATGCTGCTCTTCGCTGCGCTCTGCCGCGTGTAATGCAGGTGCACTGCGGTCAGGCGGCACTGGACCTCGGTCCACGTCTTCTCGTCGATGATCCGCAGGTGAGGTCGCTCCTGGGCGACGGGTCTGTCGTTGGGGCTGCGCGGCTTTGGTCGGCGGACGTTTGTTCCCGGCACCTTCGTCCACCTCCGCCGGGCGAAGTGCCAGACCCCAGCGTAGGCCTCGTTGCGGAGCATGCCGCGCACGGTGGAGTCGCCCCACGCCGCTGCTCCAGTTCGCTTCTTCGATCGCGGTGGCAGGATCCCCTCGGCGTTGAGAGCTGAGGCGATCAGCGCAAGAGACCGCCCGTTGAGGTACTCGCGGAAGATGCGGCGGACGATGTCGGCCTGCTGCTCGTCGATGCTGATGACGTGCGCGATGATCTCCCCAACGCCATTCGTCTTCGGCGTCGTGCGGAAACCGAAGGCGACGCCCCCGGTCGCAAACCCGGCGTTGAACCGCGCCGTCTGGCCGCGGAGGGTCTTGTCCCGAAGGTTGTCGAGGAACATCTCCCCCATGAAGCCCTTCAGGAGGAAGTGCGTCTTCGCTGCAGGCGAGAAGCTGCTCATGCCGTCTGAGGCCGAGAGCAGTTCCACGTCGTAGAAGGCCATCTCCTTGAAGAGGAACGCCGAGTCGGCCATGTCGCGCGAGAGGCGGTCGGGATCCTCGACGACGACGACATCGAGTTGCCGCGAACGAACCAACCCCATCATCCGCTCAAACTCAGGGCGCTGAAGGCTTGCGCCGCTGATCGCTGCGTCCTTGAAGCAGCAGGTCGGCGATACCTTGCCTCCTCGCTCGACGACCAGTCTGAGGCAGCGGGCGACCTGGTCGTCCGCGGAGTTGGCGTTCTGCTTGTCCGAAGAGAATCGAGCGTAGATGCCGACCCGCTTCCCACGAAGGCTGCGCTCATTCGGCTCGTTCATCGGTCGGCTCCTTCCCCTCATCGTTGATCTGGCGGGGGCTCCCACGAGGCGGAACGGGAGACCCCGAGCGGATTGGGTGCTCGATGGGGATTGGGTCTGACCAGAGTGCGACCGTCAGCCGGCTCTGCTGACGTCGGTCATCGCTTACGCGTGAGCCCAGTGCGAATCATCTCGTCGACGAGCGCGGCGGAGAGCTCGTCGTCGGTCGTGCCCGTGACCTTGAGCTCGACCTCCTCGAACTTCTTCGCGTTGGCCACCACCCAAT
Source organism: Archangiaceae bacterium (assembly GCA_016879935.1). Taxonomy (GTDB): domain Bacteria; phylum Myxococcota; class Myxococcia; order Myxococcales; family Myxococcaceae; genus Xiheimicrobium. The sequence continues at coordinate 7,800 of JAACJQ010000159.1, forward strand.
CGATGTACTGCGCGAGGTTGAGGTGCTCGACGCCGAAGGCGATGTCCTTCATCGCCCGAACAATCTGAACCGGCGTCCCCACGAACTCCCGGTCGTCCCGCATGATGATCTTCATGACTCCGCTCCCTGGCGCGCGCGCCAATTGCCCGAGCCAATGACTGGACGACCTGCGACCTGCTCGGGCGAGAGGACGTAGGTTTCAACGTGGCTGCCGTCGTCGAGGGCGATGCGCAGCCGCTTGTAGAAGCGCGGGTGCCCCTCCAGCAGGTCGAGCCGCGCCAGCGTCGGCCGGTCGACCTCGTACACCTCGCCCACCACCGTGCCTGCTCCGCCCCCCACGAGCGCCGGAAAGGGCCCGAGGTCGACGAGCGAGAACACGGGCGGCGTCTCGGCCGCCCCGATGAAGGAGGCGGCCTCGAGGAGCCGGTGGTTTGGCTCGCCCGCCAACAGGGTCCCGTAGACGAAAACGCGCGTCATGCCGGACCTCCGATCGCGGAGATGAGCGAGTCGAGCGCGAAGCCGCGCCGTGCGTACTCGCGAGCCAGCACAGCGAAGTACTTCGGCTGCGGCGCCCAGGGCTCGAACGTCTCAGCGGGCTGCACGTAGACCGTCGCCAGCCGCCGGCTGTCCTTGGTGAGCACGAAGCGCGTCTCGCGCACGTAGGCGTGCGGGTGGCCCTCAAGCCGGTCCAGTGTCGCGAGCTCGTCGGCCGGCACGCGGTACAGCACGCCGTCGACCCGCTCGCCCGGAGCGCGGCGTACGCTGGCGACCGCGCCGCTCCACTTGTGGCTGAAGCCGCCGAAGGCGAGCGCGTGGTTCGGCAAAGTCGCGTGCCCCATCGTCTTGGCGCCCGGGCAACGCTCGAGCATCTGCCCCTCGTCCAGGTTCGAGCCGTAGGCGAAGTAGAGGACCGTCTTCATCCGAGCACCCCAGTGTAATAGGCGCGGCTGACGCTCTGGAGCACCGAGAGGCCCCGCTGCGCCTCGTCGTCCGTCGCGTTGAGCAACTCCAGGTAGACCCACCCAGCGTCGTCGGCGCTCGCCGCGACCATCTGCGCGATCCATCCTTCGGCGTCGGGCGTGGCCAACTCGACCGCCGCCGCGAGCAGATGCAGCGCGGCGTGCAGCTTCCGGAAGTTGGTGCCGCGCGCGAACAGCACTTCGATGCGAGGCTCGGGATGCCCGTACTGACTGCGCCCCATCGTCACTCTGTAGTTCTGCACGGCGTCCTCCTTCATGCCGCCACCGGGGTGGCAGGCGGCGTCTCGTTGTTGGTGGTGGCCGCGGGCGCCTGTGCCGCAGGCCGGTCGCGCCGCTCGCCCTTCCAAGCCGCGCTGCCCGCGAGCCGCTTGGTGAGGTGCAGTCGCGCCGTCTTGAACTCGTCGCCGATGAGGCCCAGCCCGAGGAGAAACACTCGGAAGTCGTACTTGGCCGTCGCGATGTTGAACTCGCGGCGCTTGCTCGACGCCGCCTTCGAGGTCAGCGCCTTCGCCGCCATCGCGAGGACCAGCTGCAGGTAGGCCTTCACCTCGCCGGCGTGGAGCGTGCCGTTGAAGTACCTGAACTCGATCGTGCCCCGGAAGAAGAGGCTGTTGAGGTTGAGCCCGTGGTACCGCGAGGAGTCGTACCGCTGCGGGTTGGGGTTTGCGCGGCCGTACCAGGCCTCGCTCAACTCGCGCATCGTTCGCGGGCGCCGCGCCTCCAGCCGCTCGATGAAGGCCGGGTCGATGGGGCGGCAGTACCGCTGCAGCCGCGTCTCGCTGACCCCGAGGGCGTGCTCAAGGAGCCGCTCCTGCTTGTGGACGTTCTTCACGAGGTGGGTGGTGCTCTTCGCGTCGAAGCGCGCGCCGTCGATGTGGATGTGGATGCCCGTCGAGTGGTCGGCCCGTGCGCCTGCGGTGCGCACCGCGCGGATGATGTTCTGCAGCGCGTCGAGGTCCGCGTAGGTGAGGACCGGCGAGACGATTTCGCCGCTCTGCTCGCCGCCGCTGAGGCTGCCGTCGGGCACCACCCGCCACACCCGGCCCGTCGGGTCGGTCACCCGCCAGCCGCGCCCCTCGTCCACCGCGTCGCCGCCCACCACCGTCTGGATGGCGCGCGCGAGGCGCTCCCGGTTGAGGCCGACCGTTTCGATTTCGATGCCGTAGCGCAGCGTCTTCAAGTGCGATCCCGTTCCGCCGCGCTGGTGTCGCGGCGAGGGACATACACGC
>JAACJQ010000160.1 GCA_016879935.1 Archangiaceae bacterium
ATTTCGATGCCGTAGCGCAGCGTCTTCAAGTGCGATCCCGTTCCGCCGCGCTGGTGTCGCGGCGAGGGACATACACGCTTCCTTCGGGCCGCCTCAGCAAGCGGAAGAAGTCGAATTCTGATGTAATTTCAACATGTTGGAATGCTGCGGCGTTCCGCGGAGTTAGGGCCTCGGTCGCCCGAAATCGGCGCCGAAGCCCGGGTTCCGAGGGGTCACTCGGGCGCGGAAAACGCCCCGGCTGCGGCGGTCGCGCCGAGGTGCTTGAGGTAGTGGCCGAGCGCGCGGCGGAAGAACTCCATGCGGTTCGGAATGCCGCGCTCGCGCCAGGCCTCGTCCATCTTGTCGACGACGCCGGCTTCGAGTCGCAGCGGGAGAATGCGCATGTCGGTGGGCTCTCCTTCGTGCCGTCGCGACGCGCGCGGCCCGACGGGCACGTGCCCCTTCTCGGCCTCGCGGATCTTCCAGACGAGGTACGGCTTCGACGAGGAGCCGCTCGGCCGGCCGACGACCTCCACGTACTTCGCGCGCAGCTCCTCGACCGAGAGCTCCTTGAAACGACCGCGCGGCTTCACCTCGGCCTTCTTCGCGAGCGCCTCATCGATGCGACGAATGAGGAACTTCCGGTTCGGGCTCTTCGTCACCTCGCCCACGACCTCTTTGAAGCGCGCCTGGAGCTCAGGGAGTCGCAGCGCGTCCAGCTTGTCCTTCGTTGCCATGTGCATCACCTCGTCGGGCGCTGGGTACACGTCTCCCTCGGGCACGGGCCCGTTCGCAGCCGAGGGTGTTGGGGAATCACTTCGTGGAAGTCGTCACGGACGCGGCGCCGGCTCGGTACGCGGCCTCGAGCGCCTTCTTCACCTGCCACACCGCGACGTCGTGAAAGTCGAGCGAGTCCATCTTGCGTGTCTCGAGCGTCTCGATGCTCAGCACCTTCTTGGCGATGTCGGCGAGGATCTCGTTCATCGGTGCTTCCTCGCCAGGCGGAACGGCGTCTTCGAGCCGTAGCGAAGCTGCTGGCCCTCGACGAGGAAGACGTCGGTGGGCGGGAGGTCGCTGCTCGACGCCCTGGCCTCCACGCTGCCTTCCTGGTCGGGCTCGTCACACTCGGCGCGCGTCACCACGCCAGAGAGCTCAATCTCGAACGGCCAGTTGGGCTGCGAGGCGATGAGCACCTGCGCGTTGGGCTCGAGTTCCTTCAAGACGGCAATCAATTCCTTCACCTTCATGTTTCGGCTCCGCCCGGGTGGTGGCCATCAGGGCGCCCGGTTCGCAAAGCCATACATCCTTCTTTTCAAAGACAGCTCAAGTCGAAGAAACGATGGCAACGTCGAATGATGCGTCAGTCAGCCGGGTCGAGCTTTTCGAAGGGCTGGGCGAGGAGCTTCAGGCCGTCGGGGAAGAACTCCTTCACGATGAGCGGGTCGGCGTCGGCCAGCACCGGCGCTGCGAGTCGGGCGTCGAAGCGTCCCTGCTTCACCAACGAGGCGTGGAGTTGGTCGACGAGCAGCCGATGGAGGTCTCCGTAGCTCTTTGGCGCTGAAGTCGGAGCGGCCGCCGAGCGAATGAGGAACTCCTCTGCCTTGCACTTGGGACACGGCGGCAGTCGCACCACGCGGCCGTCGAGGTCGTCGGCGACGATGCTCCCCACGCCAAGCGAGAGCGTCGCCAACTTCGAGCGCGTCGCCGTCTGGCACATCGAGCACCGCTGGAGCACTTCTTCATTGCTGAGCTCTTCGATGGGCATGCGGGCCTCACGCAATGGCGGTGTAGTCGCCGTACCAGTACGACCAGTTGCTGCTGCCGACGTTGGCGTTGATGGTGAACGCGAAGCCGTCGCGGGTGACGTTCTGGACGACGGTGTTGGGCACGCCCCCGCTCGCGTCTCGGACCGCGAGGGTGATGGACGACGGCGCCGCGGGAAACCGGCTGCGGAAGTTCACGACGTTGCCGAGCATCATGAACTGCGAGGCGCCGGTGGGGTTGTACATCTTCGCTCCGCAGTAGCCGGTCTCCCGCACGGTGCCGCTGAGCTCGAAGGCAGAGTTCACCACGTTGCTGTCGATGGGCAGTCTCCAGGTGCGCGTCCACAGTGAGAACTGTGTCGCGGGCGTGCCTTCATGGACGAGCTCGAAGGTGTTCCGGCTCAGCCTCAGCGCGGCGGCGTTGCCGGTGGCCTGCTTCACCCACTGCGTGCCGTTCCAGCTCGCGTTCATGGTGAGCCAGAGCGAGTCGCCATCGAGGTAGACGCGGAAGCGCGCGACACCAGCGCCGGTACCTTGCGCGTCCCATAGGAGCGCCTTCGTGCTCCCGCTGAAGGGTGGCTGGCGAATGGTGCGGTGCATGCCGGCGGGAACGGCTTCGTTGGCGCGGAAGTGGTCGGCCCCCGCGATGGCCATCAACTCGGCGAGCGCGTCCTCGGTGGTCCCCGCGTTGAGCCGATTCGCCACGTCCTGGACGGTGATGGTGCTGGCCGGGTGTGCTGCGAAGAGCTCGTTGAGGTGCGAGTTGTGGGCGGTGAGCAGGTCGAAGAGCTGACCGGCGACCGTCTTCGCGGCGAGTGCGACGGGCGCACCGACGAAGGGCATCGAGCCAACACGAGTAGCGCCGGCCGCGGCGGCGGTCTGGTCTGCGAGCGCGGCCACCAGGCTCTGGAGCTGAGCCTGAACGCTCGTCGTCGTGATGTAGCTGTGCGGCGTGGCAGAGATGGCACTCGCGGCGTGCGCATCGGAGACGGAGGCCACGTGGCTGTTGAGTAGCCCGAGCAACGCTCCGAGTTGGGTGGCAACCGTTCCAGGCGCGAGCGGGTTCGGATTGCCTGGCACTCCGCCAGCACCGACGGCTGCAGAGCCCCCCGCTCCGGCGAGGTCGTCGACCAGCTCGTCGATGGCGCCTTGCACCGTGTTCGCCGCCACCATCCCGTGGGGCGCGTAGTCGACCTTGGTCGCGGCGTGCCGGTGTGCCGTGCCGTCGAAGTGGTCGGTCAGCACGGCATCGATGGCGTCGAGCGCTGCCTGCACGGTGGGGTTGCCCGGCGTCAGAGAGTTCCAGCCCACCGTGGTGATGCCGACCGAGCTGCCTTGCACGAAGACGAATGCCTGGCGTCGCGAGGTGTCGATGTCGGTGGTGACGATCTGCGTCTGCCCAGGCCGACGGCGCACATCACACAGCAGCAGCTCATCAGGCTGGAGCGCCATCTTCGGCGCAACTCCTGCGGCGCCCTCTGCTGCCTGGCGCACCACGAGCTCGAAAGATTCGTCCCGGCGGAAGAAGACCTGCTGCGAGTTGCCGTCGGTGCGCGGGTCGGAGAGCAGTCGCTTGAAGCGGAGGAACACGCCAAGCCACCGCTCGTTGCCGGCGGTCGAGACGTCGGTGGGAATGCCCGAGAGGTCGTTTGAGCAGTCGACGGGTGGGCCGGTGCCGCAGACGAGCCGCTGGCCGAGGTTGTCGTACGCGCGTGCGGGCGCGGTGAAGTCGACAGAGAGGTCCGGCACTGGCGAGTGCGGAGAAGGCAC
>JAACJQ010000161.1 GCA_016879935.1 Archangiaceae bacterium
TCCGGGGGCTCCTGACTCGAAGCTCGTCATCATCACCCGGCGCATGGGCGTCGACACCTCGCGCTTGGTGCCGCTGCCGGTCTGCGCCGCACCATCGGTCACGCCGTAGCCCGAGTGCCGCACCGCCACGCCGACCATCGCCTGCGTGAGCGGCGTCTCGTTCAGGCGAAGGAGCGGAACGTTCGTGACGGCGCGCTCGAGGCGGAGCAGGCCGAAGTCGTTCGACTGACCCGAGTAGGCCGGGTGCCTCGTCTGAGAGACGACCCGCACCGTCGAAGTCGGGCTGGTCGCGTAGGTGCCGAACGCGATGGAGTAGGGCGCGTTCTGGCCCTGCGCGTAGATGCAGTGGGCCGCGGTCAGGACGGTCTTGGGCCCGATGAGCGAGCCGGTGCAGTACTGCGAGAATCGATTCCCGAAGCCGACCACCAGGGCGACGACGGCGGGGTCACCCATCGTGATGGTGCCGCCGATGATCTCCTGACTGGTGCTGGCTGACTGGGGTGGTGGCGAAAGCTCGACCTGGCCGCATGCACTCCCAAGAACGGCGCCGGCCAACACCGTGGAGAGAAGCTGTGACTTCATGTCGACTCCCTTGCTGCTGCGTATCCCACAGACCCTGCAATGGTGCGCGCCGTGAGCAAGGTGTGTGCCCGGCACTTTCAGAACGAAAAAACAGCCACTTGTCAGTGAAGGGGTGACCTGCCTCCGACAGCACAGCCCTGATCTGACTGGGACCGGGACAGTGCGCACACCAGTGACTTGTCACGAGTCATGACGGCGCATTTTGGATGGGTTGAATCCGACCTGAACGGTTAGCCTCCGAGCCCTCGTGTCGACGCTTCTGAGAGGGGCAACGCTCGTCGAGATCGAACCGCCGACGGTGGAGCGCGCCGATCTTCGCATCGAGAAGGGCAAGGTCACCGCGCGGGCGCCGTCGCTGGAGCCGCTGCCGAACGAAGAGGTGACCGATCTGTCGGGCCGCGTGGTGATGCCGGGCCTCGTCAGCGCGCACCACCATCTGCATGGCAGCCTGCTGCGCGGTCTTGGGCGCGCGCAGAGCGGGTTTGCCGCGGAGCAGGCCCTGTTCGAGCGCGTCGAAGAAGCCCTCAGTCTCGACGACATTCAAGCCTTCGCCTCCTCTGGAGGCCTCGAAGGGCTGTGCGCCGGCACCACGACGGTGTTCGCGGTGCATGCGTCTCCGAGGGTGGTCGCGGGCTCGCTGGGCAAGGTCGCTCATGGGCTCAACGACACGGGCATTCGTGGGGTGCTGGCCTACGAGCTCTCCGATCGCGCGGGCGTGGTGAGCCGCGAAGAAGCGCTCGAAGAGATGACCGGCTTCATCTCGCGCGCGCGTGGGCGGTTCCGCGGGGCGGTCGGGCTGTCTCACCTTGCGGTGACTTCGAACGAGGCGTTGCAGGCGGTGAAGGCCATCACCAACAGCACGGGAGCCCAGCTGCTGGTGAACATCGCCGAAGATGCGCGCGAAGAGTCGCAGAGCCAGGCGGCCTTCGGCGCCACGCCCCTCGACCGGTTGTTCGAGAAGGAGCTGGTGAACGAGAAGACGGTGCTCGCGCAGGGGGTTCACTTCTCGTGGCCACAGCTGTCGGAGCTGCTGACCCGTGGCGCGTGGCTGGTGCACGCGGCGCGGAGCAACATGAACACGCAGACCGGCATGGCGACCCCGGCCAAGTTCGGCGTGAGGGCGTGCCTGGGCACCGACGTGATGAGCCTCGACACGCTCGCCGAGGCGCAGGTGGCGTCTCTGCGGAGCCGTGATGCCGCCCAGCCCATCGACATTCTGCGTGTCATCGCCAACGGGCACCGGCTCGCGTCGCAGGCGTTTCAGCAGACCATCGGCCCGCTGCGCGAAGAGGCCGTCGCCGATCTCGTGGTGCTGGACTACCAGCCGCCGACCCCGCTCACGTCGGAGACGCTGGCAGCGCATCTGCTCCACGGCATGGCCTCGCAGCACGTGGAGTCGGTGATGGTCGACGGCATGTGGCGCCTGTGGAAACGCAAGCCGCTCTCGGTCGACGTCGCCGAACAGGCGCGGGTGAGCCGTGAAGCCGCGGCGGCCGTGTGGGCGCGGTTGGCTCAGTGAGACTGGCGCGCTCTGCTTCGCTTCGTTAGGTCGCCGCCATGCTCGCAGCCGCGCTCCTCGTTCTCGCAGCCACGCCGGTCGTCGGTGACGTTGCGCCCGACTTCGCGGTGAAGGACGTCGATGGCCGCGAGCTCACCCTGTCGAAGCTGGTCGAGCGCGGGCCCGTCGTCGTCGCGTTCTACCCAAAGGCCTTCACCGCGGGTTGAACGCGCGAGCTCACCGCGTACCGGGACCGGTATGCCGACATCGAGAAGCACCAGGGCACGGTGATGGCCGTCTCGGGCGACGACGCCGAGACCGCGAAGAAGTTTCGCGACAGCCTGAAGGCGCCGTACTCGTTCGTGAGTGACGACACGGGCGCGTTGATGCGGCGCTTCGACGTGAAGTACCCGCTCGTGACGGTCGCCAAACGCATCACTTTCGTGATCGGCGCTGGCCGCAAGGTGCTCGCGATTCAAGAGGGCAGCGACGCCATCGACCCCTCGAGCACGGTGACGGCGTGCAGCCTCGAGAAACCGAAGGCGCTGCAGTTCTTCGCGCCGCTCAAAGACGGCGGTTCGTGATCCGTCGCAGGTGAATCTCGAACTGGCGCAACACGTCAGTCGCGTTGCTTGACGGCCACGCACGTGTGGGTTTGGGTGCGCGCCCGCTTGTTCCCCCAAAGCGCGGGCCGGACCGCGCTCGAATCATCTGGAGTCTCGCCCATGAAATTGAAGGCCCTCTCGCTCGGAGCCGCGCTCGGCTTCGTCTTCGCCGTCGTTCCCTCGTGTGGCACGCCCACGACCACGTGTGGCCCGAACAACTGTACGGGCTGCTGCAACGCCGGCGCATGCGTCACGGCCGACAAGCTCACGGACGCGACGTGCGGGAGCGCTGGCAACGCGTGCTCGAACTGCGCGGCGTCGCAGCAGACCTGCAACATGACCACGAAGTCGTGCATCGGCTCGAACGTGACGGGCGGCGGAACGTCGGGCACGGGCGGTGGTTCGTCGGGCACGGGCGGCGGCAACACGGCGGGCTCGGGCACGGGTGGCGGCACGGCGAACGGTGGTGGAACGGCGACGGGAGGCGGCTCTGCGACTCGCCAGCCCTGCGACATTCTCACGAACCCCACCTGCCCGGCGGGCTCGGAGTGCGTGCTCAACGGCGTGAACGGCAGCGCTGGTACCTGCATCCCCGGTGCGTGCAGCGTGCTCGCGCAGAACTGCACGGCGCCCAACACGAAGTGCATGGTGATTCCCGTCGGCGACGGTGGCGTGGAGCGCGTGTGCACGCCCTTCACGCTCGGTGACGGCGGAACGGCCGACAACGCCGCCTGCCAGCAGTCGATTCCCGATTCGTGTCAGCGCGGTGCGCAGTGCGTCGGTCTGTCGGGTGGTGGAACGCCGACCTGCCGTCGTTTCTGTGGCCCGCTCAACATGTGTGGCGCTGGTTCCGAGTGCAACTTCGGCGTGCAGTTCGCCGCGGTGCAGGGTGGAGCGAGCGAGCTGCACCTGATCTGTTCGCAGGTCACCGCCTGCAACCCGTTCGATCAGTCGCCCTGCCAGGCGAGCGAGGCGTGTCAGCTCGGCGGGTCGGGCATGCCGATCTGTCTGCCGGCGGGCATGGTGATGGGCGGCGGCACGTGCACCACGTCGGCCTTCTGCGCGCGTGGCCTGCAGTGCGTCGCCGCGGCCGCTGGTGGTCAGTCGGGTGTCTGCCGCGCGTTCTGCAACGTCGATGGTGGCATGCCGAGCTGCGCTGCGGGCATGTGCCAGAACAACATGGGCACGGGCGTCGGCACCTGCTCGATGTGACGAACCGTCGTCGAATGACGAAGTGACCGAAGCGCCCACTCCGGAGTTCTCGGGGTGGGCGTTTTCGTTTCTGTCTGGCGCGGCGGCTTCGGTCAGCGCTTGATCATCGGCACCGTCGCGAAGCCCACGGCTGGCAGGCTCTCGGGCGTCTCGATCGGCTTCCGCGCCGGCACCGTGCGCCACGCGTTGAACCGGGTCTCGGCCTCGAGCTGGGCGCGCTGCTCGTCGGTGTACTTGAGGTAGCAGTTCTTCGTCTGCTCGCTCGGCAGGCGCAGGTCGCTCACCACGCCGACCCACGACAGCACCTTGAGCACGTAGAACGTGACGTCGATCTCCCACCAGAACCAGCCCTGGTTCGCGGTGTTCTGATGAAAGTGGTGGTTGTTGTGCCAGCCCTCGCCGAGCGTGATGAGCGCGAGCCAGAAGTTGTTCCGGCTGGTGTCGGTCGTCAGGTAGCGGCGCTTGCCGAAGATGTGCGTGAGCGAGTTGATGGTGAAGGTGCCGTGGTACAGCAACACCGTCGAGACGACGCCGCCGTAGAAGACCCCCGGCATACCGCCGATGGCGAACAAGGCGATCAGGCCGACGACCGACGGCACCATGAAGTTCTTGTTGAGCCACACCAGCTCGGGAAACCGGGCGAAGTCCTTGATGGCCGAGTAGTTCGTCGGCTCGTAGTTCTTCACGAGGATCCACCCCATGTGGCTCCAGAAGAAGCCCTTGCGCGCGGGGGAGTGAATGTCCTCCTCCATGTCGCTGTAGCGGTGGTGGTGGCGGTGATTGGCGGCCCACCAGAGCGCGCCCTTCTGAGCGCTCGTCTGCGCGAGGAACGCGAGCAGGAACTGGAAGACGCGGTTCGTCTTGAACGCGCGGTGCGAGAAGTAGCGGTGGTAGCCGGCGGTGATGCCGAACATGCGCACGACGTAGGTGACTGCGACGAGCGCGACGTATTCCCACTTGAAGGGGAAGAGCACCGCCAGCGGGAGCAGGAAGTGAATGCCGATGAAGGGAATCGAAGCGACGAGGTTCCACTCGTGCTCAGGCTGTTTCGTCGAGGTGTGCGTGGTCATGGTGTCGTGTCTCTCTTCGACACGATCAACACGCCCACCCGTCATCCGATCGTCAGCGCTCCCGACATTTCCCCTCGAAGGGAACGGTGATTGTCATGCAGGCGTCATCGCCGCGAGCCAGGCTTCGAACGCAGGGTTTCCGAGCAGCGAGGTGAGGTCGGGATCAGCCCGGGCTTCGGCGGCGTCGCTGAACCCGTTCTGCGACGCGAGGGTGAGGCAGCGCAGCGCGTTGGAGGCGTCCTGGGCCCGCGCCCAGTTGCAGGCCGCCGCGTACGCAGAAGACGCCGTGGGCTCTGCCTGAAACGCGCCTTCGGCCATCTGCGCCGCACGGGCGTAGTCGCCGCGCAGGTAGAGCACGCGCTCGGCAGCGAGCCAGGCGTGGGCGAGTCGAACGCCTGGCA
>JAACJQ010000162.1 GCA_016879935.1 Archangiaceae bacterium
CGGCCACCGTAGGCCAGCTCGACCTCCCACGACTCACGCCACGGGCGGAGCACCTTCTTGAGCCCATCGAGCAGCGCGCGCTCGTCGTCGACCAGCAGCAGCCGTCGCATCACGCCGCCTTTCCCACCTGCGAGCTGCTCTCGAGCGGCAACCTCAGCGTGAAGGTCGTGCCCACGTTCACCTCGCTCTCGACCTCGACGCGGCCGCCATGCTTCTGAATGACGACGTTGCGCACCAGGGGCAGGCCCTGGCCCGAGCCCTTGCCCATCGGCTTCGTGGTGAAGAAGGGCTCGAAGATGCGCTCTCTGATGTTCGCCGGAATGCCGCAGCCCGTATCGGTGATGCTGATGACGACGTCGTCGCCGTCGAGCCGCGTTCTGACGGTGACGCGGTGGTCGGCCATGGCGACGCCCTGCTTGGCGGTGCGCTCCTCGACGGCGTGCGCGGCGTTGACGAGCAGGTTGAGGAACACCTGGCTGAGGCTTCCGATGTGACAGCGCAGCGGCGGCAGCTCGCCGAACTGTGTCTCGACGCGGGTGACGTGCCGAAGCTCGCCGCGGGCCATGATGAGCGCGCGCTCGAGGGCCTTGTTGATGTCGGCGTGTGACTTCTCGCCCTGGTCGGGGTGGGCGAACTCCTTGAGCGCCCGCACGAGCTCGGCGACGCGGCGCACCCCGTCTTTGGCTTCGCTCAGCGAGCGCGGCAACTCTTCCTTCAAGTACTCGAGGTCGGCCTTCGCCATGGCCGGCTTGAGCGCCGCGCGTTGTTGCGGCTGAAGCACCTGGTCGACGGCCTGCAGGTACTCGTCGAGCGACTCGAAGCCGTCGCCCGCGAACTGCACGTTGTCACCGACGTACTGAATGGGCGTGTTGATTTCGTGCGCCATGCCGGCGGCCAGCTGGCCCACGGCCTCGAGGCGGTGCGTCTGCTCGAGCTCACGCGCCATGCTGCGCTGAGACGTGACGTCGCGGCCCACGGCGAAGAAGAGCCCGCGCTGCCCATCGATGGTGGCCGCTGCCGAGATGGTGCGCCACTCGCCGCTCGCCGTGCGCTGACGGAACTCGAAGTCACGCACGGTGGCCTGCTCGACGCCGGCCTTCGTCTGCTCCACGAGCGACTGGGCGCCGCCCGTGATTCGCGAGACGTCTTCGGGGTGAATGGTGTCGAGAAAGTTCGCGCCCACCAGGCCCGCCGGGTCGTAGCCCAGCACGCGCTGCCAGCTCGGGTTCGCCAGCACGATGCGCAGGTCGCGATCGATGACGGACAACATGTCGGGCGACGCGCGGAAGAAGGCGTCACGCTCTCCCTGCACCCGCTCGCGCTCGGCGATGTCCTTCTGGAGCGTGTGGTAGCGCTCTTCGAGCTCGGCCGAGGCCAGCTTGAGCGAGTGCTCCAGCAGCGCGCTGTCGTCGTCGGAGGCCCGGTACGCGTCGCTCACGGCCTGCACGAACGCCGTGAAGGCCGCGTCGGTCGGCGCGCCCGCCTTGAAGTAGCGCTTGAGCTGTCGCGCGAGCAGCGGGTGCACGTCAGCCCTCCATGAACGTCGTCACCGTCATCGTCTGGTTGTGCAGCTGGCAGGGCGCGTCGGTGGTGTTCGGCGCGAGCTCACCGTACGAGTAGAAGCCCGTGGTGGTGACGTCGTCGCCGAGCACGCTGCGCACGGCCTCGACCTCTTCTTCGACGCGCTGCTTGAGAATGAGCTTTCGGCCGACGCAGCTGACGAGCAGGGCGAACCCGGGCGCGGTGTGCGAGGTGCCCAGGCTGGCGGTCGCGGCGCCTTCTCCGGCCGCGATGATGCGCTCGAAGTTGGCGCGCATGAGCTGAGCGCTGCTGCCGACCGTCACGTCGCCCGCGAAGGTCATCGTGCCCGCCGCCTCGTCGACGCCGAGAATGGTGCGCACCACGGGCGCAGAGCCGTCACCGGTCTGCACGACGAGGGGGAAGAGCAGGGCGCTCGACGGCAGGCCCTGCGCCTGCGGGCCCAGGTAGCGTTTGTAGAGCGCGAGGGCCGGCTCGCCGTCGAGCTCTTCGAGCACGTTGCCGCGCGACTTCGTGACGCGGCGTTGCGGGCCGAACGGGTCCCACCCGCCGAGGCTGCCGGTGCCGATGGAGATGGCGCCGGTGAAGCCCAGCACCGAGATGCAGTCGTCGCGCACCTCTCCGGCGTGCACCACCACCGTGCGCTTCATCGCGGCGCCATCGCCCGAGAGGCCTCCGCTCAGCGTGACCTTCGGGGGCAGCCCCGCCACGAGGCCGCGCGCGAGCTCACTGCCGTTCACCTGGAGCCCGTCGCTGAGCACGAACGCATGTTTGAGGTCGGGCGTCGTCAGCCGCTGCGCGAGCAGCTTGCCGAGGGCCGTGGCGTCGTGCGCCTCCGACAGGCGCGCCGAGGTCGAGACGATCTGCGAGCGGTCGAGCCAGAGCGCGGTGGCCACGACCGTGTCGTCGTGAACGTTCGAGCCCTCGATCTCACCGGCGGTGCTGCAGCCGAAGAAGCGCTCGCGCGGCAGGTGTTCGGCGAGCCTGGCGATGGCGTCACTCTCTTCGAGCGCCGCGCGCCCACCGAAGAGGAAGACGACGGTGGGAGCCTGGCTCCCTGCTTCGATGACCGGCCACCCCTGCCCAGCGCGCCAGTGCCACTGTTTCGTTCGCATGATGGCGAACGAAGCAAGCAGGGTGCCGCATCACTCCCGTCGGAAGTCGCGCGGCAGCAGCGAGTCAACGTCTCCCCACGGGTCGCAGGCGACTTCGTCGGAGGGGGTCGACCGGTGGATCAGAGGCGAACGTCGGTCTGAAGAATCGGCGGAATCTTCACGAAGCTGATGCTGGCGCTGCGGCCCATGAAGCCACGGGCTTCTTCGATGGCTTCACTCAGCGTGTCGGTGCGGTCCCAGCCCATGATGGCCGGCACGTGGTTGTTGTCGGCGCCCGCGGCGATGACCTTGCCGACGTGCTGGCGACCGTTCTCGCCCCAGTACCACATGTAGAAGGGGTGAGCGCCGTGGTACGCGTGGCCCTTGCGGTAGAGGTGCACGTACGACGGGTTGGTGGCGAACTCGCGCTCGTACTTGTGCTCGAGCTTCATCGCGTCGCGTGTCTCGGGCAGCAGGCGGTTGAAGAACTCGATGTACGGCGCGTGGTGCTCGGGGTCGAACTCGTCGTAGCAGGGGTGCGTGAAGATGATGACGCCACCCTTCTTCACGAGCGGCACGCCGCGGTTCAGGTTGAACAGGTAGCCCAGCGCCATCACCTGCACGAGCAGCGGGTTCAGAATGCTGTTCACGTTGTAGGGCGAGACGTACGGCATGCCGAAGATGACGATGTCGCTCTGGCCCTGCACGGGCACCGAGTACTGCTTCCACGACATCTCGAGGGTCTTCTCGTGGGTGGGCTCGGTGGCGCCGGCGAACACGCCCGTGACGTCGTAGGGCGCTGCGATGTTGAAGAAGAGCTTGCGCTTCATGGCGCGCGGCATCTTCGAGAGCCCGTACTTGAACGACTGCAGCTTCAAGCGGTCGAACTCGGTGAAGTCCTCCTCCTTCTTCATGAGGAAGCCGACCGGCTCTTCGAACATGCGGTTGTTGATGGTCGTCTCGATGTGGAAGACCTTCACGTTCTTGTCGATGACGCGGCCGATGCGCTCGGTGGAGCGGTGCAGCTTCGAGCGTGACGGCTCCATGTACGACTCGGTGTCGCGAATCGTCTGGGCGTTGTGGTGCGCGCGGAGCGAGGCGTAGTTCGTCAGGCCCGTGCCGACCGACTTGTGCCCACCGTCCATGGGGACGAGGTTGATGTTCACGTAGATGAGCAGGTCGGACTCGGCCGCGCGCCGGTTGATGGCGACGACCTCGTTGTGGGCCGTGCGCTCGAGCTCGACGATGCCGTCGGGGTCTTCGGCGTCGTGGTTGTAGTAACGGTCGGGGTAGTAGGCGTCGAAGATCTTCTCGCCGACCATGCGCTTCATCTCGGCCTCGGTCATGCGCCGGTGCAGGGCGTTGGCGATGATGAGGTGCACGTCGTCGACGCCGGAGTCGGCCAGCAGCTCGAGCACGATCTCGAGCACGGCCTGGCGCACGTCGGGCGTCTTCATGGGCGGCAGCGGCAACGAGATGTCGTCGAGCGCGACCGAGACCTTCATGCCCGGCTTGAGCAGGGCGTGGAGCGGGTCCATCCCCTCGGGGTGGTTGATGGCGTAGCGAATCGCGGCCTTCAGGTTGGGCACGCCTTCGAGCGGTGGGCGCGAACAGATGACGCGCGTGCCGACGGGCAGGTCTTCGACCCAGAAGTCCTCTCCGTAGAACATCACCCGGGGCGGGCTGCCCTTCTCGGTGATGATGATGTGGCTCTCTTCGTCGTAGAGCTTCTTCAGGGTC
>JAACJQ010000003.1 GCA_016879935.1 Archangiaceae bacterium
CGCGGCCTTCGGAGACGGCAAGTTCGACCCGAAGGAGCCCGATCTCAAAGCGCGCACCATCGTGCAGGAGTCGGCCGACGAGCGCGTCACGTACGATCAGATCACCCCGCCGGTCGTGAGCAACCGCGACTACGTCGTGCGGGCAAAGCGCATCGTCGAAGGCGCCAGCTGCCGAATGACCTTCGAGGCGGCCAACGAGCTCGGCCCGAAATCGCCCGACGGCTGGGTGCGGGTGAGCAAGCTGCGCGGCTACTGGTTGTTCGAGCCCGTCGACGGAGGCAAGACCAGGCTCACCTACGTCGTCTTCACCGACCCCGGAGGGTCGATTCCCGCGTTCCTCGTCGAGGGCAACCGCAAGAAGCTCGGCGTCAACTGGGTGAAGATGATCGAGTCGCGGGGGTCGAAGGCGTCCGCCCCATGACGACCATCGCGGTCGCCCCGACGATCAGCACGACCGCGACGATCACCTCGGGGCCCACCGATTCGTTGCCCAGAAGCGCACCCATGGCGACCGCGATCGCCGGGTTCACGTACGAGTAGCTGGTGGCGACGGCAGGCCGCGTCGCGCGCAGCAGGTACGTGTACGCCGAGTACGCGACGAGCGAGCCGAAGATGCAGAGGTAGACCCACGAGAGGCCAACCTTGAGCGGAATGTGCTCGGGCACGCGTTCTCCGGCGGCGAGGCTCACGAAGGCCATCGCGAAGCCGCCGGTCGTCATCTGCGTCGCGGCCGACATGAGCCCCTTCGGCAACGGCAGCTTGCGCGACAGCATCGAGCCCGCAGCCCAGGCGATCGGCGCCACGCACAGAATCGCGGCGTAGAGCGGCTCGGCGCGCAGCTCGCTCCCGAACCCGAGCACCGCCACACCAGCGAACCCGGCGATCAACCCGCCCCACTCTCTGGGCGTCGCCCGCTCGCCGAAGAGGGGTCCCATCGCCGCCGCGCACAACGGCATGGTGCCGCAGACGACGGCCGCGATGCCCGACGAGATGTGCTTCTCGGCGAGCGCGACGGTGCCGTTGCCGAGCACGAACATGAGCACGCCCACGGGGAGCGAGAGCAGCCACTCCTTCGGCGTGGGCCACGCGGCGCCACGCACCTTGAGGAACGTGAGCAACACCAGACCGACGAGCACGAACCGCACGCTCGCCATCATGAACGGGGGCAACGCCTCCACCGCGACGCGCATCGCGAGATAGGTGGAGCCCCAGATGACGTAGACGGCAGCCAGCGCAGGCACGACGAACCGGGACTCCGAAGCAGGCGCTGACATCGCGCCACACTCCTAACCCCGGGCCTGCCCGTTCCGCACTTCAGAAGCGCCCAATGAGCGCCGGCCCGAGCGCCATCGACTCGTTTCGTGACCCAACCGTCACCATCGAGATCGTCGGCGACACCGAGACGGCTGGAGCTGCTGCCGGCTCGTCAGCGGTGAGGAAGTAGGTGAGCCCGAAGGTCGTGACGGTGGTGAGCAGGGTCGCCGCAGACATGATCGGCAGGTTCAGCTGGGTGAGCACGGCGCCGAGAATGAACGTCACGAGGCCGACGCCGAGCGGGAGCGCGGTGAGCTTGAGCACCCGCCCTGGCGCCAAATCGACGGCGTGCGCCCACAAGCTGCCCAGCGCCATGCCGATCGCCGGAGCGATCAGCACTGCCGCCGTTCGAGTCGACGACGGAATCGTCGTGAAGAGAAAGCTGGTGAGCGCGGTGAGTACGAACGCGTACGTCGACGTCATGCCCATGAGCGCGAGGTCTTCGCCCGGAATGTCCTCGACGCTCCACAGCGCGACGAGCGGAACCAGCATGCCCAGCTGCGAGACGGCGAGGGCCAGCAGGCTCGCGACGGTGAAGGAGCTGATGGTGGCGGCGGTGGCGATGCCGAAGCCCGCGAGCGTTCCGACGCCCATGCCGAGCGCCATCGTGCCGGCCGAAGCGAGCCCGATCGGGTGCACGTACTGAAGAATCGCCGCGCCCGCGCCGAACACCACGCCACCTGCGAGCGCACCGATGAAGGCACCGCTCGTTCCCAATTGACCGCCCGTGGCAGTCCCCGCGCCCGCGAGCCCCGAGAGGATGAGGCCGTCGAGCCCCTCGGCGAACGCGAAGAGCGGCCCGCCGCGGCCGGCAGAGAAGCGGCTGAAGCGCTCCCTGGTCGCGGTGCGATCAGCGAGCACCGGGCCTGGTGTCTCTGGCGGCGGAGGCGGTGGTGCCACCAGCTCAGGCTCCGTGAGCGCCACGGGCGTTTCTTCCGTCTGCGCGGCAGCAACCGAGGCGAGCATGATCACGGGCACCACGAGCCGAAACATGGGCCCCGTCAAAGCACACGACGTGCCCTGCTGCCGCACCGCGATTCGCTGGGTTCCACGAACGAGCAGACGAAATTTCATCGCTCCACGACGGCGCGGCCCCAGAAAACGATGGCGTTGCGCGCCGGGCTGAGCGGCTCGAGCCCCAGGCCTGGAAACACCTCGGGCAGCGAGCTCTTCATCAGCACGAGCCGTCGCGCCACCCGCTTCGCCTCGTCGACCGTCGCGCGATCGAGCGGCGCCATGTCGGCGAAGCGGCGCAGCTCGGCGAACGCGGGAGACGACGCCTTGGTGCGCTCGAACATCGGGTCGAAGAACACGACGTCTGCGCTCTTCGAGGGCTGAGCCTTCAAGAACGCGTGCGCCGCCGAGTGGTGCACTTCGATGGGCGCGCTGTTCGGCCACGGCGTCTCGAGCTTCAGCCCCTCGGCCATCAACACGGCGAGCGGCTTCGACGACTCGAGGCCGATCACCTTCCCCGTCGAGCCGACCGTGCTCGCCAACACCCGCGCGTCGGCGCCGAGGCCGAGCGTCGCGTCGATCACGACCTCTCCGGCAGTCAGCGCCGCGAGCCGTACGAGCAGATCGGGCATCTGCGCGCCCGACGCCAGCCGCTTGAGGCGCAGCATCGCGATGCCCGGGCTCACCCCCAGCTCACCTTCGGCATCGACGAGCTGCCAGCCACGGCCGCTGCGCACGAGGAAGGAGGAGGCGACGACGCCGAGCTGTTGAACGAGGCCGCGTCGTCTTGGGCGTTCGTACAGGGGCAGCTTCCACTCGCGCGCCACCCGCCTCGCGTCGTCCATCCACGCGGCCGAGGCCTCGGCGCTCCAGGTCACTGCCAGCGGCTCAGGGCTTCGCATCCCACGCACGCACTTCTGCGGCCACCTTGCGCACGCCGTCGTAGGCCGCGTCGTCGGGTGGCTGAAACCCGTTCACGCTCATCGGCGACAGAATCTCGCGGCCCAGCCGATCGCGAACCGTCAGCACCAGCAGCAGCCGCTGCAGCTCGGCCCGCACCACCTCTGGCAGATCGGCGCGCACGCAGAGAATGTCGCGCGGTGTGCGCTCGGTCTTCGCGATGATGCGAAACGAGAGCGGGTCGATGTCTTTGGAGCGACGCAGCGCCGTCAACGAGCCCTGGTACGTCGCGCCTGCGTCGATTCGGCCGTCGAGCAGCGCCTGCAGCACCGCCTCGTGGTTCCCGAGGAATTCCATCGACCCGAGGTGCTTGTGGGGGTCGATGCCGTTGTCGCGCAGCACTTTGATCGCGTAGACGTAGCCAGAGGTCGACGCGCGATCGACGAAGCCGAACCGTGCCCCCGGCAGGTCGGCGATGCTGCGAATCGGGCTGTCGTCACGCACCACGATGTAGCCAGCCGCCGTCGCCGAGCCGTCGCCGATCATCTGCACCAGACACGGCAGGCGCTGCTTCTCCATGGCGAGCGCGTAGGTGTAGGGGCTCAGCATCACCGCGTCGAAGTCGTTGGCGCCGGTGCGCGAGACGACGTCGTCGTAGCTCTCGCCGATCATGAGCTCGACGGGCACGCCCAGCTGCCGGCTCAAGTACTCGTCGAGCTTCGCGTAGGCCTTCTCGACCGACTCCCGCTCCAGCACGGGAGGCACCAGGAGCCGCAGCTTCGTGAAGCCGGCCGGAGGCGAGAAGAGCGCGACACGTTCGGTGCTCTTGCGGGGCGTCGCTTTGGGCGGCGCGAGGCCCTCGGTGCAGGCCGTCGCCAGGACGACCGCTGCAATCACGAAGGCCCTCACGCGGCCTTGGCTCCGACGACCCGGTTTCTGCCCTGCCGCTTGGCGACGTAGAGGGCCTGATCGGCGGCGTCGAGCACCACCTCGGCCGTCTTGCCGTCTTCGGGGAACGTCGCGACCCCGATGCTGACGGTGATCTTCTGCGTCCACGCGTTGGTCTCGTTGATGCGCTGCTCGACCGCTTCGCGCATGCGTTCGGCCACCTGCATGGCCTCGGCCTTCGTCGTCTCTGGCAGCAGCACCGCGAACTCTTCGCCGCCGTACCGCGAGATGAGATCGGTCGCGCGCAGATCGCGGCCCAGCACTTCGGCCAGCCGCCGCAGCAGCTCGTCGCCCGCAGGGTGCCCCATCGAGTCGTTGACCCGCTTGAAGAAGTCGACGTCGAGCATGAGCACCGCGAGCGGGCGTTTGTGACGCTCGCACCGGAGCAGCTCGGAGTGCAGCGACTCCTGAAAGCGGCGGTGATTGAACAGGCCCGTCAGGCCATCGGTGACGGCCAGGCGCTCGAGGCGGGAGTTGGCGTCAGAGAGCTCGCGGGTGCGATCGGCGACGGTGCGCTCGAGGTTCTCGCGCTCGCTCTGGAGCGCCGTGGCCATGCGATTGACGATGTCGGACAGCTCGCTCATCTCGCGGCCGGGCAGGCCGGGCACCCGGGTCGACAGGTGCCCTTCTCCCATGCGGCGCACCGACTGCTGCAGAATGGCGACCGGCCGAATCACCACGCGGTTGAGCCCGAAGAAGAGCGCGCCCGCGATGAAGAAGAAGAGGCCGATGGTGCCGAGCGCCCACCGCTTTCGCACCTCCCAGAAGGCCGTCTCCATCTGGGCGAGCGAGAACCGCGCGGTCACCGTCGCCCAGCGAATGCCCGACACGGCCGGCGTGGCGATGCGCATGACGTTGCCCTCGCGCACCCAGACGGGCCCATCAGAGGCGATCGCCTGCTGCGTGAAGGGATCGGCGAGCACCCGGTTGAACTTCTCGGGGCTCGAGTGCGCCATCACCCGGGCGTCGTCGTCGACGACGGCGAGCTCCATCAGCCCGTGCACCTCGAGGCGTTCGGTCGCATGCGCCACCACGGTGTCGAGCGCCGACATGTCGTTCTGCGCCACGCTGGTCGCCACGGTCACGCTCAGGGCTTCGATCGCCGTGAGGTTCAGCTCCTTGAACTCTTCGAGGGCATCACGGTTCGACGCCCGCACGGCGAGGCTGGCGACGGCAGTCAACGCGATCGCGACGACGCCCGGCACCAGCAACGTCAGCTGCACCCGGATGCCCATCGTCGTGAAACGCCCTCTCGTGCTCCGTCAGCCGGCCTTCTGCCCCTGAAGCTGCGCCACCGTGACCGACTGGTTCCGGCCGTGGCGCTTCGCAAAGTACAGGCACTGGTCGGCGAGGTCGATGAGCGTCTGCTTCGCCTCTCCATGATCAGGGTAGGTCGCGACCCCGAGCGACATGGTGATCTTCAGCGGGCCCTGCTCGGTCTGGAAGACCTCCTTCATCACACGATCACGAATGCGCTCGGCGATCGCGTGCGCGCCTTTGGTGTCGGTCTCGGGCATCACCAGGCAGAACTCTTCGCCGCCGTACCGGGCCACCACGTCGGTGTCGCGCGCCGTCTCACGGAGAATTCGCGCCACGCCCTTGAGCACCTGATCGCCCGTCGGGTGGCCATAGGTGTCGTTGACCGACTTGAAGTGATCGACGTCGGTGAGAATGACCGACACCTTGCGGCCGTAGCGCTTGGCGGCCGCCATCGCGTCGTCGAAGCGCGTCTGGAACGTGCGGTGGTTGAGCAGCCCGGTGAGGCCGTCGGTCGTCGCCATGCGCTCCATCTGCTCGTACAGCTGCGCGCGCAGCACGGCCTGGGCGGCCTGAATGCCGATCACCTCGAGCATGCGCAGCTCGTCGTCGTCGAAGGCCGCCTTCTTGCGCGAGCCCGACACGAGCGTGCCGAGAATGCGGTTGCCGGCGACGAGGGGGAAGATCTTGAGGCTCTGCAGGCCGCGAATCTGGGTGTCGTCGTCGAAGATGATCTGCCGATCCATCGCGCCCACGTCACGCCCGGGCAGCGGAGCGCCGTAGCGCACCACGTTCGCCACCAGCCCGTTGTTGTCGGGGAACGTCTGGTTCTCGAGCGCGCGCCCGGCCGAGGTGACGCCGCTCATGCGCACGATGCGGTGCTGCCGTTGGCCGTTGACCTCGTTCACCAGCGTGACGGCGCAGAAGTCGAGCTGGGCCACCTGGCGAGCGCTCTCGAGCACGGCGAGGAAGACCTGCTCGGGGTTGCCGGCGCGGTTGAGCTCTTCGATGGCGCGGAAGAACCGATCTTTCTCGTCGCGCGATCGGCGGATGTAGCCCATCACCCGCTCGACCTCGATGGCGCGCAGCACCTCGCCAGCGATGGTGCCGAGCAGCTTCTCTTCGTCTTCGGTGAACGCCTGGTTCTCGAGGCGATCGGCGATCAGCACGCCGCGCACGAGGCCCGAGCCTTCGAGAATCGGCACCGCGACGATCGCGCGCACGGTGGGCCCACCCGACTCGTAGTGCGTGACGCCCTTGAGCCCGCCCTGCCCGTTCATGCGCACCGGCACGCCGCGCTTCAGGAGCGCACCGAAGATGCCTTCACCCGCCGCGAAGCGCTCACGCTGAACGTGCTCACTCGCCGAGCGGCAGTCGTGCAGCTTGAGCGACCGATCGTCCGACGTGAGCAGGAACGCGCCGACGGTGTGGGCCTTGAGCGCGACCTCGGCCACCTCGAGCGCGCTGCCGGTGGCGCCTTCGATCTCCTTCACGGCGGCGAGCAGCCACTTCTCGTGGTCCTTCACGCCGGGCATCGAGTCGTGGGTGCCGCTCGAGACGAGGCGGAAGGTGCGGGCGCGCTCTTCGACCTCTTTCAGGCGGTGCTTCACGGCGTCTTCTTCGGCGTTGCGCGCGGCCGCGAGCCGGGCCGACAACACCACGTGGTACAGCGCCGCGAAGAGCCCGACGAAGGCGACGCGGGCGAGCCACGTGCCCCAGCGATCGGGCAACGTCAGCACCGCGTCGAAGAGCACCGCCGTTCCCAGCAGGGTCGCGCCGGCCGTGCGCGAGAGGAACGACACGAGAAACGCCATCAAGAGGTACACGACGGGGAAGAGCACCTCGCTGCTCACCGCCACCGCGACGAAGGCCACGGCGAGCGCGGTGGAGCCCAACTCCAATTCGTCACGCAGCGTCACCGGCACGTGCAGCATCGAGCGGCGCACCCGGCGCACCGTCGACATCGTGGTGCCCAGCACCAACAAGCCGAAAACCGCAGCATCGGCCCACTCGAGCGTGCCGAACGAGCGGAAGCGGCCGCGCGCGAGGAAGGCGAAGGTGATCAGCACCGCGAGGCCGGGCACCAGGCGCACGATCGCCTGCGCCCATTTCGCCGGTGTGAACGACACCGAGCGCGAGGGCTTGAGTCGGGGCAGCGAGGTCACCGGCGTCATGGAGCACCCTCCAGGCTGAACACGATCTCTCCGGGCTTCACGAGCCCGAGCTCTTCACGTGCCGCACGCTCGAGGGCGCGCGGGTCGTCACGCAGCGCTTCGACCTCTCGGCGCATGCGCGCGTTGTCGTCGCTCAGGCGCTGGTTGCGCTCCTTGAGCGACTTCACGTCCTGCGAGAGGCGCACGTAGCGACGGAAACCACCCTCGGCCATCGCTGACGCAGCCGCCAGGAGAAGGGCAATCAACACGCTGGCCCAGAGCACCTGTTGACGACGCATCATCGAAGCCGACGGTACCAGCGGGTCGGCCCCCGGCAAGAAAACCGCTACAGGCTGCAACGAGCCTGAAAATGACTCGGGGCGCGCCCGGAGAACGACTCCGAACACGCCCCGAAGAACGCCGAACCGAAGAAGAAGGTCAGCCGCCGTCGCGCGAACCGGCGTCGACCCGACCGGCGTCGACCGATCCCGCGTCCACGACTCCAGCGTCGATGGGTGCGCCCGGCCACACGCCGCGGAAGGTCAGCTTCGAGACCGTGAAGCACGCCGTGCCATTGGCCTTGTCGGCTGCGAAGTTCCACTTCCGGAAGACCAGGTTGCGGCCCTCACCGATGAAGACGCCGGCGTCGGTGCGCCGGGTGCCCGCGGTGAAGTTGTAGGTGCCCGAGGTCGCGAGGTAGTCGCCCGCGCAGTTGTCGAGGTTGTCGTCACAGCCAAGCGACGCGCTGAAGCACGAGTCGCAGCTGCCGAAGTCGGTGTCGAGCGGCAGGTTGCCCGCGTAGGGGAACGTCGGCGGGCCGTTCGCGGTCTCGAAGTAGAGCTCGGCGGTGAAGGTGTCGACCCGGTTGGCCGGCGCCTCGAGCGCCTGCAACGCGTCCCACCACTCGAAGCCCGCGAGACCGCTGTCGGGCTCGCCGATGTTGAAGCTGCCCTCCACGTCTTCCATCAGGTCGATCTCGCCGTAGTCCATGCAGTTGAGGCCGGCGTCAGCCGTTCCACCCGCCGAGCCTCCGGCCGACACGAAGCCGCCGCCCGTGTTCGCCGAGCCGCCGCCAGTGCCCATGGGACCGCCGCAGATCTGCAGCGTGCACCCCTGGCCCGGAGCGCAGGCCCCGCACATCGCCCCGCCCTTCCCGCAGGCGGCAGGCGTCGTACCGGCCTGGCACTTGCCCGTGGAATCACAGCAGCCATTCGCGCAGTTCGTGGCGTTGCACGCGCCGGCGCCGCACGAAGGCGTCAGCGCAGCGAGCGCGCCCGCGAGGAAACCGACGAGGAACAGTCTTGTCATTGGAGCGCTCACGGCCACCGCGTGTTGAAGGTGAACGAGGCGAGATCGACGCAGCCGCCATCGGGAATCGCCATGAGGGTGTTCGAGTCGACCTGCACGTAACGAGCGGCGGTGATGCTGCCGACGAAGGTGCCGGCGTCGACCGAGTTCGTCGCGTTCGTCACGTTGTAGGCGCCGCGGCGCGCGATGAAGCTCTGCTGGCAGCCGCTGCCGTTCATCTGGCAGTTGGTGCCGATGAGGCTGACGGGGAAGACCACCATGCCGTTGGCGATCGTCTCGAAGGTGCCAGTCAGCGGAGAAGGAACCGCCACGGCCGGGTTGCCGTTGAACAACGACATGTCGACGGTGATGTACGGGGCGGAGCTGGTGACGACGCCGACGTAGTGCAGCCCAAGGCCGCCGTCGTTCAGCAGCTCGTAGCTGCCCGAACCGGGCCCGCCGTTGTACGTGATGGGCGCGGTGAACTGCAGACAGGCGCCGGCGTCCGACGCAGCCGAACCACCACCCGTGCCAGACGTTCCGCCACCCGTGCCCGAGGTGCCGCCACCGGTGCCCGAGGTACCGCCGCCTGTCCCCGACAGGCCGCCGGCCTTCGGAGTGCCCGCGTCAGGCACTGGCACCGAGGGGCCGCAGCCCGCGCCGAGAATCGAGCCGAACACCAGGACGAATGACGACACTGCGACGACGAACCGGGCCATGCGCATTTCCTCTTTCGATTTGTCCGAACCGGGACTTCACCTTCGTGAGAGGCGCGCCACTATCACGATCGTGTGACAGCAGGAAACGGGGGCTCCGGCAGCTGATGCCTGAGCAGCTTGCCGCTCGCGTTCCTCGGCAACGCCTCGACTGCCACCCACCGTCGCGGAACCTTGAATCCCGCGAGGCGTGCCCGCGCGTGCGCGTCGAGGGCCTCGGCCATGGGAGCGCCCCGCCACACGACGAACGCCACCGGCACCTGGCCCCACGTCTCGTCCGCCATCGGGGCGACCGCAACGTCGAGCACGAGTGGGCTTTCGCTCAGCACGGCCTCGACCTCGGCGGGGTAGATGTTCTCTCCACCTGACACGATCAAATCGACGCGCCGCGCGTGCACGGTGAGTCGCCCGCGCGAGTCGAGGTGCCCCAGATCTTTCGTTCGCAACCATTCGCCGGCCGACGCCGTGACGGTGGGGCCGCGCACACAGATCTCTCCGATCGTTCCGGTGGGCACCACGCCGTGCTCGTTCTCGATGCGAACCTCGAGACCAGGCAGCGCAGGCCCTGCGGTCGTTCCGTCGGCGTCGGCGAGGCGCTCGGTGGTGACCTGCGAGCACGCCTCGGTGAGGCCGTACGTCTGCAGCACCGGCAGCCTCAGCAATCGCGCACGACGCAGCAACTCGACGCCCATCGGCCCACCTCCGATCAGCAGCGCCTCGAGCGAAGGCGAGAACGGCGCGCCAGGTTGATCGAGCACGCGGGTGAGCGCGGTGGGAACGAAGCTGGCGTGGGTGAGATCGCCACGACGGAGCAGCGCCGCGACTCGCGTGGCCTCGAACTGCTTCTCGAGCACGAGCCGCGCGCCCATCACCGCCCAGCGAAACGCCATCGCGAGGCCGCCGACGTGAAAGAGGGGCAAGGTGCCAAGCCACACCTGATGGTCGCTCGCGCCGAGGTTGGTCGCGTTGGCCTGATGCGACGCCAGGAAGTTGCCGACGGTGAGCGGCACGAGCGACGGCGTGCCAGTCGTTCCCGACGTGAACAGCCCCGCGGCTTCGTCACCTTCGTTCAGCTCGACCTCGCGAACGGCGCCGGGAGTCGGTGAAGGGAACTCCGTCGTGAGCACCAGCTTTGGCTTCACGCGTGAGATCAACGGCTCGAGTTCGGCGCTCGTCAGTCGTGCGTTGAGCGGAACGAGCGTCGCGCCTCGCCGCAGCAGCGCGAACCACAGAAAGAGCACTTCGGGCCGGTTCCAGGTGATCGTCGAGACGCGATCGTTCGAGCCGACGCCCTGCCCTTCGAGCCACGCCGACCAGCCATCGACTTCACGCGCGACGTCAGCCCAGCTCCAGCGCCGGTCGTCGAACTCGAGCGCGAGTCGCTCAGGAAAGCGCTGGGCCGAAACGCCGACCGGACAACGCACTCAGACGCCCCACCCCGGAACGTCAGGCAGTGTGATGACTCCGTTCTTCGGCGTGAAGCCATCGGCCGGAAGGCCATCGAACAGCTCGGTGGTCGAGAGCCCGTGCGCGTACTTCGATGGCGGAAGCACGGCCGCCAGGTGCGCAGCCGCAGCTCGCGAGATCGCGCCATCCATCGTGGTGGTGACGTACGAGCCGAGACCTGCCGCAGACGCTTCACGCGCGAGCTCGAGCGATGGAATGAGCCCACCGAGCACGGCCGGCTTGAGCACGAGAATCTTCGCGGCCGGGCGGGGATCCGAGACCATCACGCGCGAGCGATGGCTGCGAATGCCAAGCGCCTCGTCGGCCGCGACGGGAATCGGGACGAGATCGCTCACGCGGCGCAGGCCTTCGATGTCGTGAGACGCGACCGGCTGCTCACACAGCTCGATGTTCAATGACTCGAGCCCACGGAGTGCCGAGCGTGCAGTGCCCTCCGACCACCCGCCGTTCGCGTCGATGCGCAGCGCGATGTCGGGGCCCACCGCCAGCCGAACGGCGTGGAGCCGCTGCGCGTCGAGCGAGACCGTCTTGGCCCCCACCTTGAACTTGAGCGTCTTGAAGCCTGCCGCCACGGCCTGGCGCGCGCTCTCGACCAGCGCATCGGCGTCGGGGCCTTCGATCAGCGCGTTCACCGGAATGACGGAGTGCGCTTCTCCCAGCAGCAACGCGACGGGAACGCCACGGCGGCGCGCGAGCAGCTCGAGCAGCGCGCACTCGACGCCAAAGCGTGCCGCCGGAGTCGCCTCGAGCGCGGTGAGCGAATGGCTGAGTTCGTCGATCGACTCGATCGGCTCGACGCTGAGGTTCTTCAGCACCGACTCGGCATCGGCGAACGACTCGGTTCCGAACGCCTGCAGGGGAAACGCCTCGCCTCGGCCAACGAGGCCTTCGTGCTCGACGCGAAGCTCGAGGCCGACGCGCTCCTTCAATGGCCCGCGTGAGGTGTTGAGCGGCTTCTTGAGGCGCAGGGTGATGGGACGCAGTTCGAGTTTCATGAGTGACCAAGTCCCAGCGCGAAGAGAAGTCCGTAGACGAGCTGGAGCTTCGCGGTCCCAGCGAGCGCTTGATTGAGCACCTGGCCAGACTCCTTCATCAGAATGCGGAGCGGCGGCACGGCGAACACCAACGAGGCGAGCGTTCCAAGCACCCAGATCGACGTGAGCCCCGAAGCCCAGAGCGCTACCGGCATCACCGCCGAGAGCACCAGCATCGAGACGTATTCGGCCTTGCCGAACCCCACGCCGAGCCGCACCACCAGCGTGCGCTTGTTCGCGGCGGTGTCGGTCTTCACGTCACGCACGTTGTTCACCGCGAGCAGCGCGACGCCGAGGGCTCCCACGGGAACTCCAGCCAGCAGGGCCAGTGGGCTGACCGACTGGGTCAACACGAACGAGGTGCCGCCGACCGCGACGAGACCGAAGAACACGAGCACGAAGACGTCTCCGAGCCCGTGGTACGCGAGGGGAAACGGACCGCCCGTGTACGCGTAGCCTGCGATCAACGAGACGATACCGACGACCAGCAGCGGCCAGCCCGCGACACTGACGAGGTACAGCCCGACCAGGAACGCGAGAGCGAAGCAGACGATGGCGCCGCGCATCACCGCGTCGGGCGTGAGCCAGCCCTTCTGGGTCGCGCGTGGCGGGCCGAGGCGATCGCCCGTGTCAGCGCCGCGCTTGAAGTCGTAGGCGTCGTTGAAGAGGTTGGTGCCGATCTGAATGAGCAGCGCGCCGACGAGGGCTCCGAGCGCGGGGAGCAGCGAGAACCGCCCTTCTCTCCACGCGACCGCACTGCCGACCGCGACGGGCACGAAGCCGGCGACGAGCGTCCTCGGGCGGGTGGCGAGCGCCCAGGCCGCGATCGACGAAGGAGGCGCAGATGAAACCGCCGTCGTCATCGCGACACCTCGGCGACGGGCTCGTGCGTCCACGGAGAGCCGAGGAACGAACGCACCTCTTGAGCCCACGCAACAGGCGTCTCGAGGTGTGGCGCGTGACCGGCTCCACGGAAGGCGAAGCGCCACGCGAGCGGGAGTTCGGCCGCCATTCGGCGCGCGAGCCGGGTGTACTTCGCGTCCTGCGTTCCGGTGATGAGTAGCGTCGGCACACGCAACGTCGGGAGCGCAGGCCAGAAGTCGGGCTGGGCCCCCTGCCCCATCAGCCGCAGTGCAGCAGCGAGCCCCGCGGGAGAATGGGAAACGCGGCGGCGACGCAGTTGCTCCTGCACGTCATCGGGCAGCCCACGAATGCCCGAGAAGAGCGGCAGCTGCTCCCAGAACGCGATGAAGGAGTCGACGCCCTCGGTCTCGATCAACGACGCGAGCGCCTCATCCGAACGGCGACGCATCACGCGATCGTGACGGCGGTGAATACCGGGCGCGCCGCTCTCGAGCACGAGGCGCTCCACCAGGTGCGGGTGCCTCACGGCGAGGCCCAGGGCCAGCCGTGCGCCCTGCGAATAGCCGATCACGGTCTGGGGCCGCTCGATTCGTGCGGCGAGCAGGTCGATCACCTCGTCGAAGTCGCGGACGTCGCTCGTTGCCTCGTGATGGCCCGGCAGATCGACGCAGTCGGCGGTGACGACGTCTCCGACGAGCGACTCGAGGTGATCGAACGAGAACCGGCTGCCCGTGAAGCCGTGCAGCAGGAGCGCGCGCTTCGGGCCCGTTCCCCAGGTTCGTGACGGGAGCGATTTCATGACGAGGCCTCCACCGCCGCGACGAGGGCGGCGTTCAACTGACGATGCGCTTCGACGTTCGCACGGCGATCGGTTCTCACTTCGACGAGACGCAGACCGGCGGTCGGAGCGCGGACGATCTGCGCCAGCTCTTCCAGCGAACGTGGGCGATGAAGCGTCGCGCCGCTCAACGATGCGACGTGTTCGAAGTCGACGCCATGCGGTGTTCCGAAGAAGCGCTCGAAGTGCGGCGTGCGCTCGGCAACGGGAAGGAAGCTGAAGATGCCGCCGCCGTCGTTGTTCACCACCACCACCGTCAGCGGCGCCTGCTTCGCGACGAGCCACCCGCTCGAGTCGTGCAGTGCCGCCACGTCTCCGATGAGCAGCACGGTCTTCTTGCCGGTGCCCTGCGCGATGCCCGCCGCCGTCGAGACGACGCCATCGATGCCGTTCACGCCGCGATTCGAGAAGACGCGAAGCTTCACGTCGCCTGCGCTCGAGAACGAGTCGACGTCGCGAATCGGCATCGAGCTCGAGAGCACGAGGTTGCCCTCTGCGGCTGTGGCGACCGTGCGCGCGATGAGCGCCTCTTCCATTCGGTCGCCGCGCTTCGAGAGCTCGACCTCGACCCGACGCTGCGTCTCCTTCGTCAGCGCACGGAGCGTTCCCGTCGCCTTCGCGTCGTTCGTGAGCGCCTTCACCAGTCCGACCACGTCACCGGTGAGAAATGCCTCGACCACGTGATTGGGATCGAACGGCTGGCCGTCATCGAGGAACGCGAAGACCCGGGCGCGGGTCGCGTCGAGCCACTGCTGCGGCGTCTTCAGCGTCAGCCCTCCACCGAAGCGGAGCACCACGTCGGGCTCGATTCTCTGAGCGAAGAGCTTGCTGCGAACCATCGCATCCATCGACCAGATGGCATCGCCGAACCCGAACCGCGCGTTCGATGCGGCTTCGGCGAAGACGGGGAAACCGAGCGCCGCACCGAGCGCGTGAATCGCTTCACCAAACCCGTCATCGCGCTCACGCGGACCGACCACGATCACACCGCGAGTGCTCGAGCCAAGCGCGCGCTTCACGTCGGAGAGATCAGGAATGCCAGCAGCGGAGACGAACTTCGGAACGCGCGGCGAGAGCACCGGGCCCGCGAGACCGTCAGGGTGTGCGAGCGGCTCGCGGAACGGCACGTTCAGGTGCACGCCGCCACGCGGAGCCGATACTGCCTTCGAGATCGCCTGCGCGACCGTCGCGGCGAGATGATCGAGTCCCGCCTCCATCGGCTCAGGCAGCGACACCGACGCTCGCACGTACTCACCGAAGAGGTTCTTCTGGGCGATCGTCTGCGGCGCTCCGAAGCCGTGCAGCTCGGCGGGACGGTCGGCGGTGATCGCGATGAGCGGCGTCGCGCCTTCACGCGCCTCCATGAGCGCGGGGAGGAAATGAGCTCCCGCCGTTCCCGACGTGCACAGCACTGCCGCTGGCGTCTGCGTTCCTTTCGCGAGCCCCAGGGCAAAGAAGGCGGCGCTGCGTTCATCGAGCACCGGCCAGCACTGCAGATCCGAGCGATCGGCGAACGCGAGGGCGAGCGGCGTCGAGCGAGAGCCCGGCGCGACCACCACGTGCTTCACGCCACACGCGACGAGCGTTCCCGCGAGCGTGGCCGCCCACCGTTGGTTGAGCGTCTCAGCCACGTTCCACCCCCAGCGCCGACAACATCGTCTGGGCCTTGCGCTCGGTCTCGAGCCACTCGGCCTCGGGCGTCGAGCCGCGAACGACTCCGGCGCCCACGAACACGTTCACGCTCTTTCCGCGAATCAGCGCCGACCGCAGCGCGACCGCGAGCGTCACCGAATCAGGGCCGACCGCTCCGACCGCACCGCAATAGAGCCCCCGATCGAAGCCCTCGTTCGCGGCCAGCCAATCGAGCGCCTTGCCTCGCGGCGTTCCTGCAACGGCGGGTGTCGGGTGCAGCACGCGCGCGACCCGAAGTGGATTGACGTCGTCTCGCAGCGTCGCGGTGATCGGCGTGTGCAGATGCACGAGCGACGCGAGTCGTTTGAGCTGCGGCGTCTGTGGCACCTCGAGCTTCGTCACGTACGGATCAAGACGCGCGCGAAGGTCGTCCACCACCACCTGATGCTCCCGGCGGTCTTTGTCCGAGGCGAGCAGTCGTTCGCCGTCCTCAGGCGGCGCCGTGCCAGCGAGCGCGTCGGTCGAGAACTGCCGCCCCTTCGCCTCACACAGAAGCTCGGGCGACGAACCGACGAACGCCGAGCCGTCACGCCCACGAACGAGAAACGTCCAGCAGGCCGGGTTGCGCGCCTCGAGCGCCTTCAAGATCGACCGCTCCGGAATCGGCTCGTCACTCTCGAGCTCGATCGCGCGCGCCACGACCAGCTTGTTCAGCTCGGCGTTCAACGAGTCGACGGCCGCCTGCACCAGCGCCTCGTACGCCGCACGCCCGTCACCGACCTGACGAAGCGGAGCGCGCTGCGTGATCGGGTCACGCTCCTCCACCCGATCGAGCCGCTCTTCGAGCTGATCGAGCGGCGTGCCCTCTTTGCCGAACGCGAGCCATCGCGTGTTTCGCCCGTCCCACCAGGCGATCACTTCGGGCAGCACCCAGCGTTCGTGATCGAAGTCACGCCACGGTCGGCGCGGGTCGAAGGCCCAGCCTCCGAACCAGGGGCCCGCTGGCGGAATGATCGGCAGACTCACCTCGCCGCCACCTTCCGCACACACCCCCAACCCCACCATCCAAACGGAGCGGGATGGATTCACCCACACCATGGAGAGCGGCTCAGGGCCGAAACGAAGCAGTGCCCCTTCAGCGGAAACCCGCGAGACTGCGACGAATCGCTGCCTGTTCGAGGGCTCGAGCACGGTCGTGTTGTCTTCTAAGCCATTCCCGCTATAGATGCACCACAGAGTTCAAACCGGCTTGAACTCGGTGAACTGCGAGGCGAGTGATGGGTGCGACGGGGCCGAAACAGGTGCTGCGGGAGGCCGGTGAGGCGACCCGCAAGGTGCGCTTCGGGAACGTCGAAGTCGGCGGCGACTTCGTGGTGATCGCGGGTCCTTGCGCGCTCGAAAACCAGGAGCAGGTCGACGCGGCGGCCCACGCGGTCAAGTCGGCGGGCGGTCACGCGCTGCGCGGCGGCGCCTTCAAGCCCCGTACGAGCCCGTACACGTTTCAGGGCCTCGGCGAACCCGGTCTCAAGCTGCTCACGGACGCAGGCCATCGTCTGCGCATGCCCGTCGTCTCGGAGATCATGGACGCGGCGCAGCTGCCCACGCTGATGGAGTACGTCGACGTGTTGCAGGTCGGCGCCCGCAACATGCAGAACTTCTCGCTCCTGCGCGCACTCTCGAAGATCGATCGCCCCGTGCTGCTCAAACGAGGCTTCGGCGCGACCATCGACGAGTGGATTCTCGCCGCCGAGTACCTGCTCGACGGCGGTAACGATCAGGTCGTGCTCTGTGAGCGCGGCATTCGCAGCTTCGACAACACCCTACGCAACACGCTCGATCTCGCGGGCATGGCGTACGTGAAGCAGAAGGTGAAGCTGCCGGTGTTCGTCGACCCCTCGCACTCCACCGGCATGTCGTGGCTGGTGACGCCGATGGCGCTCGCGGCCGCTGCGGCTGGTGCCGATGGCCTGCTCGTCGAAGTGCACCCCACGCCCGAGACCGCGCTGTGTGACGGCCCGCAGGCGCTCACGCCGCAGGCCTTCGACGCCATGATGAAGGGCGTGAGCGCGGTGCTCGCCGCCACCGGCCGCCGCATGGCCGACTTCAAGCCGCTCGCAGCCGTCGGAGGTACGCGATGAGTGAACAAGTGCACTTGATGTTCACGCAGATCGCGCCCCGGTACGATCTGACCAACGACGTCATGTCGATGGGCACACACCGGCTCTGGCGCAAGCAGGCCGTGAAGCTCTCGCTCGCGAAGGCCGGCGACTCCATTCTCGACTGCGCGACCGGCACCGGCGATCTCGCCATCGACTTCAAGCGTGTCGTCGGCTCCACCGGCAAGGTGATGGGCACCGACTTCAACGCCGCGATGCTCTCGACCGCGCCTCAGAAGGCAAAGTCGCTCGGCCTCGACATCGCGTTCGAAGTCGCCGACGCGATGAAGCTGCCCTACCCCGCCGCGCAGCACGACGTCGCGTCGATCAGCTTCGGCATTCGCAACGTCGACGACCCGCAGGCGTGCCTCGCCGAGCTCGCGCGCGTCGTGAAGCCGGGCGGCCGCGTGGTGGTGCTCGAGTTCGGCCAGCCGACGGGCCTCTTCGGGGCCTTCTTCGGCCTCTACTCGCGATTCGTGATGCCGCTCATCGGCCAGGTGCTCACCGGCAACCGCGCCGCGTACGAGTACCTGCCCCGCACCGCGGCCGCCTTCCCCTGCGGCGACAAGTTCGTCGAGATGATGAAGCGCACCGGCAAGTTCTCCGATCAGCGCGCCCACCCGCTGATGGCCGGCCTCGCCTACGTCTACGTCGGCGTCGTGGCCTGAGCTGCACGGCGCTTTCGCACCAGCGCCATCACCAACCTCGTTCCCACCGCGACGAGCACCACCGAACCGCCGGCCATCGCGGCGCGCAAGAAGGCCTCTTCACGCGCGCCTTCGACGCCTTCCGCGATCGCCGCCGAGAACCAGGTCGAGACGAGCACGCCCGGCAGCAGCCCGAGGAAGTGCCCGACGAAGAACTGCAGCCAGGTGATCGGTGACGCGCCGCAGACGAGGTTCGTCGCCATGAACGGAATCGGCGTCTGTCGAAGCACCAGCACCGTCAGCACCCCGCTGTGCTCGAGCTCGTCCATCGCAGCCGTCCACTTTCGGCGAATCAGCAGCTCGCGCATGCGCTCGCGGCCCAGCCACCGGCCAAGCCCGAAGTGCAGATGACCCACGACGTTCGCGAGCACCAGGTTCGGCCACAACCCACCCCAGAAGCCCCACATCGCCCCTGCCACCACGTGCAGCACCGCTGACGGCAGAAGCGCAGATGTCGAGAGCAGATAGAGCAGCGCATAGGCAGGCAGCGCTCCGCCGCGAGCGCCCAACCCCTTCAACGTCTCGATCAACGCCTTCGGCTCGAAGGAGGACCCGAGCGCCCACCGCCCACCGATGGCAATTGCGAGCAACACCATCGCAAAAATCACTGGACCGAGGCGGCGCTTCACGGGCGCGCCTTCTACTCTTTTTCGTTGAAATGGCTGGAGCGCGGTGCGACTCAATGGGCCATGGCCAACGACACGCTCTCAGTCACCGACAACCGCACTGGCAAGAAGTACGAGCTGAAGATCGAGAACGGCTGCATCCGCGCGATGGACTTGCGCGGCATGAAGGTCGACGCCGAAGACTTCGGGCTCATGGCGTACGACCCGGCGTTCATGAACACGGCGAACTGCAAGAGCGCCATCACGTTCATCGACGGTGACAAGGGCATTCTCGAGTACCGCGGGTACCCGATCGATCAGCTGGCCGAGAAGTCGACGCACCTCGAGACCTCGTACCTGCTGATGAACGGCGAGCTGCCGACGAAGCCCCAGCTCGACGAGTTCGTCACCAAGATCACGCACCACACCTACGTTCACGAGAACATCAAGCAGTTCATGGACGGCTTCCGCTACGACGCGCACCCGATGTCGATGCTCGCGTCGACCGTCGCGGCGCTCTCGAGCTTCTACCCGGAAGCGAAGCAGGTGAAGAACAAGGAGGTGCGCCGCAACCAGATGATGCGGCTCATCGCCAAGATGCCCACGCTCGCGGCGTTCTCGTACCGCCACAGCCAGGGCCTGCCGTACATCTACCCGAACAACGATCTCTCCTACACCGAGAACTTCCTCACGATGGTGAAGAGCATCGGCAAGCCGAACTGGCGCCCGCACCCGGCCCTCGTTCGCGCGCTCGACGTGCTCTTCATCCTCCACGCGGATCACGAGCAGAACTGCTCCACCACCTCGGTGCGCGTCGTCGGCTCGTCGGAAGTCGACCCGTACTCGGCCGTCGCGGCCGGCATCACCGCGCTCTACGGCCCGCTGCACGGCGGCGCGAACGAAGCGGTGCTCCGCATGCTCCGCGAGATCGGCGACAAGAAGAACGTCCCCGAGTTCATCAAGAAGGTGAAGGACAAGGACGGCGACAAGAAGCTCATGGGCTTCGGTCACCGCGTCTACAAGAACTACGACCCCCGGGCGAAGGTCATCAAGAAGGCCTGCGACGAGGTGTTCGAGGTCACGGGCAAGAACCCGCTGCTCGACATCGCCGTCGAGCTCGAGCGCATCGCCCTGCAGGACGACTACTTCGTGCAGCGCAAGCTCTACCCGAACGTCGATTTCTACTCGGGTCTCATCTACGAGGCGATGGGCTTCCCCATGGAGTTCTTCACCTGCCTGTTCGCGATTCCGCGCACGGTGGGCTGGGTGACCCAGTTCGAAGAGATGATCACCGACAACGAGCAGAAGATCGCTCGCCCTCGCCAGATCTTCACGGGCCCCAAGAAGCGCGACTACGTGCCGACCGAGAAGCGCTGAACGGTCGAAGCGTCGCTGCACCAGCCGCCTCGGATCTTCACGATCCGGGGCGGCTTCGTTTTCAGGCGTACATGGTGGTGATGGCCTGCGCGTACTTCTGCTCGCACACCTTGCGGCGGATCTTGAGCGTGGCCGTCAGCTCGCCGCCTTCGACCGAGAAGTCCTTCGGCAGCACGGTGAAGCGTTTGATCGTCTCGAAGCGGGCCACCTTCGAGTTCACCTCGGCCTCGATCTGCTGCTCGAGCCAGGCTCGGAACCTCGCGTCGGCCGCCAGCATGGAGGGGTCGGTGCCGAAGCCGTGGGCCGCACTGAACGCAGGCAGCTTCTCGGCGTCGAGCGTGAGCAGCGCCACCAGGTACGGCTTGTTGTCGCCAAAGACGATCGCCTGACTGATGGGCGCGATCGATCGCAGCAGGCCCTCCAACGTCGCGGGAGGCGTCTTCTTGCCGCCCGAGGTGACGATGATCTCCTTCTTGCGGCCGGTGATGCGCAGGAAGCCGTCGGGGTCGAGTTCGCCGACGTCGCCCGAGTGGAGCCAGCCATCTTCGAGCAGCTCCGAGGTGGCAGCCGCCTCTTTGAAGTAGCCGGCGCACACGTTGTCGCCCTTCACGAGGATCTCGCCGTCGGTCGCGATGCGCACCGCGACGCCCTGCATCGGCTTGCCGAGGGTACCCAGGCGCGTGTGCTCTTCGGTGTTGAGCGACGTCGGGCCAGTGACCTCCGACTGGCCGTAGAGCTCGCGCACGACGAGATCGATCGAGGTGAAGAACTCGAGCACGTCACGGGCGATCGGCGCGGCGCTGGTGACGAGCACGTGGCAGCGGTCGAGCCCGATGCGCGCCTTGAGCGGGCCAAAGACGGTCTGCTTCGCCAGCAGGAACTGGCCCGTCAGGCGAATCGTCGGCTGCCGGTGATCCATCGTGGTGAGGTGAAACCGCAGGGCCACGTCACGCGCCCAGGCCAACACGCGCTTCCTCGCGCGCGGCAGCTGCGCCATCGACGCCTCGGCCTTCGCCTTGAACTTCTCCCAGACGCGCGGCACGCCGAAGAAGACGGTCGGCCGCACCTCGCGCAGGTTCTCGCCCAGCTTCTCGAACGACTCGGCGAAGTACACCTGCATGCCGTTGAGAATCGGCCCCGAGATCGACGCGGTCTGTTCGGCGATATGCGAAAGCGGCAGGTACGAGAGCAGCACCTCGTCGTCGCCGATGCCGACCGCGTCAGAGAGGCGCGCCGCCGTCCACGCGACGTTGCGGTGGGTCAGCATCACGCCCTTGGGGTTGCCGGTCGTGCCCGAGGTGTAGATGAGCGTTGCCAGATCGTCGGGCCGGGCCTCGTCGAGGCGCGCGTAGTACGGCGCTTCGGGCAACGTCGCTCCGTGGGCGAGCACGTCGGCATACTTCGAGACCCCAGCGGGCAGGCTCGTGGGCGCATCCATCACGATGACGTGCTTCAGCGCGGGCAGCTTCGGCCGCAGCGCCTCGATGGTGCGCAGGTAGCCCTCGTTCTCGACGACGACGATCGACGCCTCGCAGTGGCCCAGCACGTAAGCAATCTGCTCAGGAGACAGCGTCGTGTAGAGCCCGACGGGAACCGCGCCAGCGGCGGTGGCAGCGAGCGAGCTCACCAGCCACTCCTCGCGGTTGAAGCCGATGATGCCGATGGCCTGCTTCGGCGCCAGCCCCAGCTCGATGAAGGCCAGCGAGAGCTGCCTCACCCGCCGCGCATAGTCCCGCCACGAGGTCGGCACCCACGTTCCAGAGCGCTTCGTCCACAGGGCGGGCCGGTCGGCGAGCCGCTCTGCCTGTGAGTGCAGCTGATGCACCATCGTTCTGGGAACTGCGCGCATGCGTCGACCTTCGTGGAAGGTCGTTGACAGGTCAACGCTGGCGAAATTACTTCGGGCCCCGTCATGACCATCGAGTTCACCTGTCAGAAGTGTGAGGGCACCTTCGAGATCGACATGCAGGAGTTGATCGACGGAAGCGAAGCCCTCGAGTGTCCCCACTGCGGCAACAAGGTCAGCAAGGCCATGGGTGAAGACTTCACCTCGGCGCTGGCAGAGCTTCAGACCCAGCTCACCGCACTCGCCAAGAAGTTCACCCTCAGCATTGAGCTCGACTCCGAAGAGATCCTCTCGGCCGACCTCGAAGAAGAGGACGAAGACGACGACGATGATGAGGACGATGACGACGAGGACGACGACGAAGACGATGATGATGAGGACGACGACGACGACGATGACGACGAAGAGGACGACGTCGCCGACGACGACGAGAACTGACGTCGGCTGAGACGCCAGACGCACGAAAGCCCGGCCCCCCTCCGTGGGACGCCGGGCTTTCTTGTTTCAGCAGATCGACTTCGATTCAGAACTTGTCGGCGAGATCCGAGAGCACGGGAATGCGCCAGCGCTCGCCGTTCAACGCCTTCACCAGGCCGAGCACACTCAGTACGAGGCCGCCGATGCCACCGACGACGGCGGTGCAGATGCCGATCACGATGAACGAGAGCGGAATCGAGATGAGCATGATCGCGAAGGTCGCCGCGAAGATCACCAGCGCCTGCTTGGCGTGCCACTTGATGTACTCGTCATCCTTCACCGTGAGGAACGGGATGAGCGCGAGCGGAATACCGAAGACGTTGCCGCCGTAGGCGAGGAAGAGGTGAATCTTGTTCTCCTCCTTCACGGTCTCGCGGGTCGGAACGGACTGAATGGGAGCTTGCTGCTGCTGCTGATCCTGCGGCGTCATTCGCACTCCAAAATAGGGGGAATTCACCTCGACAGCGCTCACGTCGTAGGGCGTGCCCGGTGGGCCGTCAAGGCAGCAGCGGCTCGCCCCCCATTCGCACCTCGCAGCCGCGCAACCGACGCACCGCCGCCTTGATCGCGTACTTGTGATCGCGCGTGAGCGTGAGCTGTGGCGGCGCGGTGATCTCGAGCTGACTGAGCCCGGCAGGCCCCAGCAGCACCAGCACCGCCGCGAGCCGTGAGAGTCGGTCGTCGGAGTCACGAACACCGTCACCCGAGAGCTGCACGTGCAACCGACTCCAGGTGGTGTCGCGGTCGAGACAGAAGAGCAGGCCGGGCGCTTCGATGCTCCAGGTGCGGCCACCCGGCCAGAGGCGCTGCAGCTCGTCGTGGTGCTCGGCGGGTAGACACAGCCAGGTGCCGATGCCCTCGAACACGCCGTAGGGAACGACGAGCCGCAATTCGGGAATGCGCGAGGCGATGTGCAGCTGCGTACGCAACGAGTCGTAGGTCGCGAACGCATGCGGCGAAGCAAAGAGCAGGCGAGAGACGAGTTCCCACCGTGGCACGGCGTGCGCCATGCTCAGCGCCTTCAGCGGGTCCAACGCCTTCTCCAGCAGCCCGTTGTCCGAAATGCCGAGGGCCTCGAGGCTGAAGGGCAGCGGGGCCCCTTCGAGGGCGCTCACGGCATCGGGGTGAAGCGTCAGACTGGTCACCGACGCGAGCGAGGGCTGCCGAAGGAACTGGCCCAGCGGCTGCGGCCTTCGCAGGGTCGAGGCATCGAGCGTGCGTACCGTCGCCAGCCGCGGCTCGTCGCTCATCGACAGCAGATCGGCGGGGCGCGCGTTGAACGCGAGCACGAGCTCTTCGAGGAAGCCGCCCTCGAAGGTCGAGCCCGCGGGGTCGGCGATCGCTTCGAGTGGGCCGAGCCAGCGGCGCGAGTGGGTGTTGACGATGCTCTTGAGCCGACGCTTCTCGGCCATGGTGAGCGTCTCGCGCATCGCCAGAGCAATCACCTCGGCGCGCGGGTCACCCTGCTCTGCCAGATGATCGGCGTAGACGAGGCGCGGCTCCGGGTCGAAGGGCCGTACCGCGATCTGGCGAAGCAGCTCGTCTTCCGTCACCGAGCCGACGCTACTTCAGCTGCCAGCGTCGGGCGCAGCTTCGGGGGCCGGGGCCGCAGGAGCTGCCGCTGGCGCGGGCGGAGGCGTCGCGGCCTTCGCCTTGAGCGCAGCTTCGGCCTCGTCGGCGAGGGGGCATGGCGAGACACCGGTCGCGGCGGCCTCCTTGCGGAGCAGCGCCAGCTTCTCGGTGTTGTTCATCGTGCCGAGCGAAAGGAACACCTTCTTCGCCTTGGGCGAGTGAATGTTCTCGAAGAGGTACCCGCCGATGATCTGGCCCTCGTCGTCGGAGTTCGGCGGGATCTTCACGTGCGAGCGGACGTTGCAGACCGTCTCGACGTCTTTCTTGTACCCGTCACAGCCGACCAGCAGGAACAACGTCACGACCAGCGCGAGCGTTCTCATGCGGCGGACCGTATTCCTCCCGTTCCAATGAGCGCGGAAAGTCGCTCTTCAGATCGTCATGGCCTGACGCGGGGGGACTCGACGGCGAGCGCGCCTTGTGGGCCACGTTCACCGTCGGTCGTCACCAGAGCAGGCCGGCGCTGCGCTTCGCCTCGGCCACGGCGTTCGCGGCTTCGCTGGCGTCGTCGGTCAATCGAAACTGAGCCTCTTCCGGTCCCAGCGAGGCAGTGAGCCGCGCACCCGTCGGGCCGTGACACCCGGAGCACGTCGACGCCGACGGAAACCGTGACGTGAAGTCGGGCATGCACGTCGCGCCTACTGGAATCAGGGCATCGCGCCGCAGCAGCTCGAGCCCGCCCGTGTCGTCGAGGCTTCGAACCAGCGTCGAGCGCTTTCCTTCGAGCACGTCGTTGGCGAGCGCGCCGATGGACCCGGGCATGAAGCCCTGAGCGCGGGCCTGGCGGGTCTCGAGCAGCGTGATGAACGGCGCGACGAGCAGCTCCCCTTCCCGCGTGCGCACGAGCGGAGCGCCGGTGATCACGAAGCGGCTGCCCTCGGGAAACGGCTCCGGCCAGCGAGAGACGAGCTGCTCGAGCGCGGAGCGGCCAGAGGGGTGATGCACGAAGACGCGAAAGACGACGCGGTGACCGTGGCGCTCGGCGTGCCGCGTGGTGCGGCTCCACACGCCATGTTCGCGTGAGCGTGACACCACCTCGAACCACTCGTCGCGCGTCGAGAAGCCGGCGAGCAGCTGCGGAAACTGGCGCTCCACCGTGCCTTCGTTGGAGTGCAGTCCGTCGAGCACCGACCGCGGCAACGCGACGTGCTTCATCAACACCACGAGCTTCGTCCTCAACGCTTCGAGCACGGCCCAATCTGCGCCGGGCTGCGTGGCGATGGCGGCCGTGATGGCGTCGACGCGCTCCCAGAGATCGTTCTGAAAGAGAATCGCCGCGACTGGCGCAGACGTCGGGTCGATCGTCATCGCCTCGTCGATGGCCTTCTCGAGCGCCGCCCGCCGCGCTGGAGCCTCGAGGAACGTCACCTGCTCACCGATGAAGGCGAGCGGCTCGTCACGACCCAGCACCAGCTCGTTCGTCACCATCGGTTCGGCGCGAATCGCCAGCGGGTCGCGGCCCAGACACCCGCCATCGATCGCACACGAGGGAACACCGATCTGAACGCGGCGCTCGAACGCCAGCGCGAACACCTTCGACCACGCCGGCACCCCATAGACGTCTTCAGGCGCTGCGGCGACCTCGTGCGGAAGCCACGTCGTCATGGTGCGCACCGGCCGTGGCGCTTCGACCGGCTTCACCGGCTCCCGGCACTTGCAGCCCGCCAGCATGAGCCCCACCACGACGCAGATCCGCACGAAGCCCCCGTGAACGACGAAGCGGAGCGATCCAGAGAAGGAGCGCTCCGCCTCGGTGATGCACTCAGCCTTCGAAAAGTCTCAGCCGAGGAAGCCGCGGGCGATGCCCATCAGCTCGACGTTCGCGGCGACCGACTTGGCGAACGCTTCCTTCTCGCTGGCCGACAGCTCGAACTCGAACACCTTCTCGGCGCCCTTGGCCGACAGCACCACGGGCACGCCGACGAACGCGTCCTTCACGCCGAACTCACCCTGCAGCTCGACCGAGCACGGCAGCACGCGCTTCTGGTTGCGCACGATGGCCTCGACCATGAGGCAGGTGCCGGCGCCAGGAGCCAGCCAGGCCGACGTGCCGATGAGGGCGGTCAGCGTCGCGCCGCCCTTCTTGGTGTCGTCGACGACCTTCGTGAGCTGCTCGGCGTTCAGGAACTTCGAGACCGGCACGTTGCCGATCGTCGCGGTCGAGAGCACGGGCACCATGTCTTTGTCGGTGTGTGCGCCGAGGACGATAGCGTGCACGTCTTCGACGCTGACGCCGGCGGCCATCGAGAGGTACGTGCGGAAGCGAGCCGAGTCGAGCACGCCGGCCGAGCCGATCACGCGCTCACGGGGGAAGCCCGTGACCTGCTTCGCGACGAAGACCATCGCGTCGAGCGGGTTCGAGACGACGATGAGCACCGAGTCAGGCGCGTGCGTCTTCACGTTCTTGCAGATGTCGC
Source organism: Archangiaceae bacterium (assembly GCA_016879935.1). Lineage (GTDB taxonomy): Bacteria > Myxococcota > Myxococcia > Myxococcales > Myxococcaceae > Xiheimicrobium. Next base: position 26,582 of record JAACJQ010000003.1, read on the forward strand.
GAACGATGCCCGAGTTGATGTTGATGAGCTCTTCACGCGACTGACCCGGCTTGCGGGGAACACCGGCCGTCATGACGACGACGTCGGCGCCAGCCATCGCCTCGGGCTTGTCGGTGGCGATGAAGTTCGTGTTGTTGAACCCTTCCCACGCGCCACACTGCGTGAGGTCGAGCGCACGGCCTTCGGCGGCAGTCGCCTTGAGGTCGATGAGCACGAGATCGCCGAGCTCCTTCAGCACGGCCCACTGCGCGACCGCCGCGCCGACGTTTCCACCTGCTCCAACGATCGCAATCTTCGGACGCTTCACCATGGTGTTGTCTCCTGTGTCTTTCCAGTTGAAGAGCGGTTGCCCACTCACATGTTGGCGATGATCGCCTTGCCGAACTCGCTGCACTTCACCTCGGTCGGGTTCTGCCCTTCCTGCTTCATGAGGCGCGCGAAGTCGTAGGTGACGGTGCGCTTGCTGATGGCGCCGTCCATGCCCTTGATGATCAGATCGGCCGCCTCGTTCCAGCCTATGTGGCGCAGCATCATCTCAGCCGAGAGGATGACGGAGCCGGGGTTCACCTTGTCGAGGTTGGCGTACTTGGGCGCGGTGCCGTGGGTCGCCTCGAAGACGGCGTGGCCGGTGACGTAGTTGATGTTGCCGCCCGGAGCGATGCCGATGCCGCCGACCTGCGCGGCGAGCGCGTCAGAGAGGTAGTCACCGTTCAAGTTCAGCGTGGCGATCACGTCGAACTCGTCGGGGCGCGTGAGCACCTGCTGCAGCGTGATGTCGGCGATCGAGTCCTTGATGACGATGCCGGCGCCGGGCTTGCCCTCGGGAATCTTGCACCACGGGCCGCCATCGAGAAGCTCTGCACCGAACATCTCGCGCGCGACCTTGTAGCTCCAGTCGCAGAACGCGCCTTCGGTGTACTTCATGATGTTGCCCTTGTGGACGATGGTGACGCTCTTGCGCTTGTTCGCGATCGCGTAGCTCATCGCGCTGTGCATGAGGCGCTCGGTGCCCAGCTGGCTGACGGCCTTGAGGCCGACGCCGACGTTGATGGCGACCTCACGCTTGCCCATGCCGACGCCCTCGAGCGCCGACTGCCACTCGTTCGACGCCTTCTGCGTGCCGAAGCGAATCTTGTTGAAGTCCTTCGGGAACTCCCTGGCCCAGAACTCGAGCACCTTCTGGGCCTCGGGAGAACCGGCCGGGTAGTCGATGCCCGCGTAGATGTCTTCGGTGTTCTCGCGGAAGATCACCATGTCGACCTTCTCGGGCGCCTTCACCGGAGACGGCACGCCCTTGAAGTAGCG
>JAACJQ010000163.1 GCA_016879935.1 Archangiaceae bacterium
CATGGAAACACCACTCCACGTGACGAGCGGCTCGTGTCCGTCACCCGGTGGAACCTCGTTCAGGCCAGGTCGAAGCTCTTTGGTCAGGTCCCGCAGGTCGAGTCGATGGGCCCGCGCGAGAGCCTCGCCGACGCGGGAATCACCAGCGGGGTGACGATGAGCCTGTGCGTCAACGTCGACGGCATGGTCCACAGCTGTGCCGTGAGCGGGTTCGGCACGACGAGCCCAGAGTCGGTCTCGATGGTCGAGCGACACTGCCCCCGAACGCTGAAACCCGTGACGCTGGACGGCGACCCGCTCAGCGTGTGTGTCGACTCGGTGGTTCGGCTGCGGGAGCCCTGACGCTCACCGCGCGGCGGCGGCCAACTGCCCCGCAAACCGCGCGTTGTTCTCGAGCAGCGCCAGATTGGCCTCGAGCGTGCGGCCCTTCGTGCGGCGAACCATCTCTCCGAGGAGGAACGGCGTCGCGGCCTTGCCTGAGATGCCCTTCTGCTTTCCCAGCGCGAGCGCCGCCTTCAGGTGCTTCTCGATCTCCTTGCGTGCCAGCGCCGTCTTCTCGGGCGGAGGCACGGCGAAGATCAGCCCGCCCTGCTCCAGCGCCTGTCGCGCCTTCACGATCTCAGCGGCCGCGCGTGCGTTCGGAACGCTGTGCTCGAGCATCAAGCCCGTCTCGCGAGAATAGAACCCCGGCAGCTCGTTGGTTCCGACGCCGATGACGGGAACGCCGAGGGTCTCGAGCAGCTCGAGCGTCTTGGGCAGATCGAGCACCGACTTCGCACCTGCGCAGACGACGGCGACGGGCCAGCGGGCGATGGCCGGGAGATCTTGCGAGATGTCGAGATCCTCCGCGACGCCACGGTGCACGCCGCCGAGCCCTCCAGTCGCGAACACACTGATGCCTGCACGCGCGGCCATCTCACAGGTGGCGCTCACGGTCGTTCCACCCGTGCGCTTCTGCGCCACCGCGATCGCGAGATCTCTCGACCCCAGCTTGAGCAGGTTCTTCCCCGTCGCAAGCAACTCGGTCTGCGCGTCGTCGAGGCCCACGTGGAGCACGCCGTCGATCACCGCCATCGCAGCGGGCGTGGCTCCGGCTTCACGAACGGCGGCCTCACACCGACGCGCCGCTTCGACATTGCGTGGGTACGGCAGGCCCTGGGCGAGCACCGACGTCTCCAACGCCACCAACGGAGCGTTCTTCTTCTTCGCGCGCTGCACCTCGACCGAGAACACGAGCTTCATGGGCTCGCCTCATGCCACCAGCCGCGGCGCTTCTCGATGACGTTTTCGAGGGGCCGACGCGATCAGCCGCGGCGCTTCTCGACGACCAGCTGGTAGTCCTCGATCTTCTTGTCGAGCGTCGGGCGCGAGATGCCGAGCAGCGCAGCCGCTTTGATCTTCTTCCCACGAGCGGTGCGGAGCGCTTCGGCGATCGCATCACGCTCGAGCCGTTGCACCCGGGCCGCCAGCGTCAGCGGGCCCTGCGTCGCGCCGGTCTGTACTTCTGGAGGCAGCACGAGCGCGGTCACTTCGCTGCCCGCGTACAGCAGCGCGAGCCGCTCGGTCACCCCGCGAAGCTCTTCCACGTTCAGCGGCCAGTCGTAGTCGACGAGCACACGGCGGGCGTCGGGCGTCAGCTGGGGGGGCTCCTTGCGACGGGCCTGGGCGGCGCGAACGGCGAAATGCTCGAACAGCTGCAGCACGTCGGGCCGGCGCTCACGAAGAGGAAGCGTCTCGAGCTCGGTGCCACCCAGCACCTTCGCCAGCTCGGCGTCGATCTCTCCGCGCGACAGCAGCGTCTGCAGCGGAGCGTCACACGTCACCATCACGCGAACGTCGACGGGCTCTTCACCGCCCTGCCGAGACGGAGCGACGCGCCGTGAGAGCAACCGCGCCAGCCGCTCCGAGGCATGCCGGGGCAGCGCCTCGATGGCGCGCAGCACGAGCGTGCCACCATCGGCCTCGAGCAGCGCCGAGCTCGCCGGCGGAACACCGGGAGCGCTCGTGCGGCCGAACAGCGTCTCTTCCACCAGCGTCGGGTGCTTGCGGCAGTCGACGACGACGAAGGGGCCGAGCGCACGCGGCGATCGGGAGTGAATGTAGTTCGCCATCTGCAGGCGGCCGGTGCCGAACTCGCCCCACACAACGGCGGTGTCAGGAGCCGACGCCGCACGCCGGGCCTGCTCGACCGTCTTTCGGAACTGGCGCGACGAGCCGATGAGGAACACCTGATGCCCGGGGTCTTCCTGTCGCGCGCGCATGGCGGTGCAGGCCTCGCCCGCGAGGCGACCGAGTGCGGTGATCGTGCGCTGCTCCTCGACGCCGAACGGCTCGGGGCGCTCGGCGTAGAGAATGCCGAACGGTGCGCCACCCGACGCGATCAGCGGTGCGACCAGCACCCCACCCGCGAGGCTCGCTTCCTTCCGCTCCAACGCTCCGCGTACCAGCGACCGGGGGACTTCGACCTTCTCGGCTCCGACGACGGCCGCGGTCAGCAGGCCTTCGGTACCGCCGAGCAGCGCCGCCGCCTTGTCACTGTTCACGCCACGGGCGAGTTCTTCGGCCGCACGCCGAAGCACCATCGCCTCGCTGGTGGCCGAGAGCAGCGCGACGCCGGAGTGATAGAGGCCCGCGATCGGGCCCGCAGCCGGCAGCAGCTCTTCGACGGGTGAGCCCGAGACCGCCCCCAGCCCCGAACGATCGGCCAGCGACGCCCGCGCCGTCGGCTCGAACAGAATGGTGGAGTCACCGACCTGCAGCCGATCGCCTGGCAGCAGCACGATCTCGGCCTCGAGCTTCTCGCCGTTGACGATGGTGCCGTTGCGGCTGCCGAGATCGCTGACGCGCGCTTCACCGCCTTCGAGGGCGAGCCGCACGTGGCGCCGCGACACCTTGGCGTCTTCGAGGCTGATCGTGCACGACGGGCTGCGCCCGATGATGACCTCGCCGGTCACCTCGTGTCGCCGGCCAGCCTGGGGGCCCGTCAACAGCAGCAGTGCAGCCACGTTCGTTCCTCCCCGACTCCCGTCACGCTGGGAGCTCTGCCTGGAGCAGCTGCTGCAACTCCTGCGGCTCCAGCGTTCGTCCGTCACGCGTCACGGCGAGCGCGTTGATCTGCGACTCGTCGATCTCCACGTGCGCGCCCTTTCGCCACTCGGTCGTCGACTCGCCACCGTCGACCAGCCGGCCGATCACCTTGCCCTCTTCCCAGGTGATCACCTCGGCCCACAGCTGCTCGTCATCGGCGGCTTCGTCTTCGCCGTCGGGGTGCACCTCGAACGGCGCACGCACGACGAAGCCCATCGGCTCCATCAACCCCTTGCGAAGGAAGCGCGCCTTGAAGACGGGCAGCAGCTTCTCGGCCTGGGCCTTCAGCTTCGCGGCCTCTTCTTCGGTCTCGTCTTCGAACCGATCGCGGTACTGCTCGAGCATCTCGCCGAGCGCGTGTTTGCCCTCGGGCGTGACGATGGCGACCAGCTGCGCCTCGTGCCCCTCGAACAGCTCGGGGTTCACGTTCGGCAGGTTGGTGCGGGCCTCTTCGCTCGGCACCAGGGTGAACTGCCGGCCGACGCTGGTCGACACCACCGCGCGCATGGCGGGGCCCTGCCCGAAGGCGAGATCGGTGCAGAGCTCCTGCAAGAAGGTCTCGGCCGCCGGCAGATCGTCTTCCTGAATGTTGAAGACCTCGACGTCGGGCGTGCCGAACTTGGTGAGCCCGTGCGTGTGCACCCACATCGCGGTCGAGCCCTCGGCCATGGGCATCGCGTGAATGGTGACGTGATCACGAATGTCGAAGTCGAGCTCGGTGATCTCCTCGACGTCTTGCGGTGAGTGGAGCCGAAACGCCGTCACGTCGACGCACACCGAGTCGACGAGCTCCATCAGGCCGCGCACCGTCCACAGGGCTTCGAACACGGCGACGGTCTGCTGCGGTTTTCCGGGCACGTACCGAATTCGATAGAAGCCGCGGGCGGTCTCGAGCGTACGGCGCAGCTCGGGAGAGCCGACGAGCAGCTCGGGCGTCCACCCCAGGGGGCTGTCTCGGGTCTCGAACGAGACGTCGACGCGCGACTCTTCGGCGCGCACCGAGAAGAGGTTGCCCTCTTCACCGAACACCAGCTCGACCTCGTCGCCGGCGAAGGCCTCGCGAACGGTCTCTTCGGCCACGGGCTCGGCCTCGAGGGTCGCGAGCACGTAGACGTCTTTCATCGCGGGCGCTGCGTCGGTCACAGGTGCTTCTCGATCTGTTTGAAGAGGTCGGCGCGATCGACGAGGTCGGTGACGTAGTCGAGCGTGTCGGTCGGCAGCACGAGCACGGGCGACATCGTGTAGCGCTTGAACCAGTCTTCGTAGAGGTCGTTCAGGCGCTTCAGGTACGCCGTGGGAATGTCCTGCTCCATCTTGCGGCCGCGCAGCTTGATGCGCTGCTTGAGCGTCTTCACCGGGCAGCGCAGGTAGATCATGAGATCGGGCGGCTTCAGCGCGGCCGCGATGGTCTCGTAGAGCTCCCAGTAGGTCTGCCAGTCGCGCTTGTCGATCAGCTTCTGGCGCGCGAGGTTGCGCGCGAAGATCTCGGCGTCTTCGTAGATCGTTCGATCCTGCAGCGCGGTGCCGTCTTCGCGCTCGAGCTCGCGGTGCAGACGGAACTTGTGCGTGAGGAAGAAGATCTGGGAGCGGAACGCCCAGGTCTTCATGTCCTTGTAGAAGTCTTCGAGGTACGGGTTCTGATCGTTCGGTTCGTAGAACGGCTTGAGCCCATACTTCCGGCAGAGGAAGGCCGTCAGCTCGGTCTTCCCCGCGCCGATGTTTCCGGCGATGGCAATGAACCTGGTGGCCACGGGGTGCGCCTCGCTTAAGCGGCTTTGATCTTGGCGGTGGGCGTCATCGCGTACCAGGAGGTTCGGAACTCCTTGAGCGCGCGCAGGCTTGCCGGGTGACGGCCGAGCTCGGGCGCGAGCGTGACGGGGAAGCCCATCTTCTTCTCGATGACCTTGGCGACCTCGAGCTGGTTCTTGCGACGCTCTTCGGTCACGGCGCAGGTCGTCTTCGGCAGCACGCGGTTCACGAGCACGCGCTCGAAGGGCAGCTTCTTCGCCTTGAGGTACTCGACCTGCCGCTCCGCCTGGGGAATGCCCAGCTCTTCGCCACGCGTGACGACGACGAAGCGACACTCGGCGGGGTTGAGCAGCGCCTTCTCGAAGCGCTCCACGTGTTTGATCTGCGCCTCACACCACGTCATCAGCGCCTGACCGCCCTTGGCCTTGTACTTGGTGGCGATGGCGAGAATGGCCTGGAACCACGCCTTGGCGATGGCCGGTACCTCGAGCACGCGCAGCGAGTTCCCCGCCGGAGCCGGGTCGATGACGATGCGCTTGAAGCGCTCCTGCACGAGGGCGTCGGTGAGGGCCGTCATCGCGGCCAGCTCGTCCATGCCCGCGGGAGCGAGATCGAACAGGTTGCGGAAGACCTCGCGATCCTGCGCGAACGCCTCGCCCTTGGCCTCGGGCCCGAAGATGGGCTCGGCGAGCTCTTTGAGCTTCTTCTTGAAGTTCGTGTACCAGGTGACGAAGTCGATCTCGCGCGCGTAGAGGCCCTTGGTGCCCTTCACCTGGGTCTCGGTGTCGGTGAGCCGGCTGACGAGCACGTCAGAGAGCGAGTGCGACGGGTCGGTCGAGAGGAGCAGCACCGGGCCTTCCTTCTCGGTCAGCGTGACGGCCGCAGCGGCCGCGCACGACGACTTGCCCATGCCGCCACCACCCATGAAGAAGATGAAGCGCGTCGGCGGGAGCGGAGGCGCCGCGATGGGCGGCATCGACGGAGCGCGCACGAGCGCCGGCGGAGACTCGGCGGGGCTGAACTGCAGCGCCTTGGTCTCTTTGCCGCTCGCCCACTCACGGCCGAACTTCTTCACCTCGTCGAAGCCACGCGGCCCGACGATGCGACGCTGAATGAGGGCCACGTGCTCGTGCATCGTCTGGTACTTGCGCACGTGAGGCGCCTGCAGGCCGCGGCGGTTGGCGACCTCACGGCTGTCTTTGCCGTCTTCGATCAGGTCGGTGATGATCTCGTCGACGGGAATGCCGCGCTCACCCAGCACCTTGAAGAAGAGCTTGGTCTGCGCCTCGGCGACCGGCTCGGCGATCGTGCACACGTGCAGCGAGAACTTCTTCGGATCCTTCAGGAAGCCGTTGAGCCCGTCGGCCTTGGTGGCGAACTCGTCGACCGGCATGGGCGGGCGAACGACGTTTTTCGAGGGGCGGCCGTGCCGTTCACCGCGCAGCAGGGCGATGAGCTTACGCAGCGAGGTGGCGTGATCGAGGAACCGCAGGGCGTGGGAAGTCGAGAAGCCGTCGACGACGATCGCGTCCCACTCCCCTGATTCGGTCAGCTCGACGAGGTGGAACAGGGCAGCGCACTCGCCCATCTGCGCGGTGCTGGTCTCGAGCACCTTCTTGAGATCATCGTCCGACAGCACCGCGCCCTTCTGGGTCGAGCCCAGCAGCGCCGGCTTCCACTTCTTGTTGAAGGCCTCGGCCAGCGCGTCGAAGTCGAGCTCGACGGCCGAGACGCCACCGGTGCCCTTCCCCGCCGCCAGCTTCGTGGGCTTCGACGAGAGCTTCTTCTTGAGCAGATCGGCGACTCCACTGTCTGCCTCGAGCGCCACCAGGAGAACTCGGGCCTTGCCGTTGTCCTCGAGAATGTTGAGCGCGTGGGCGGTGGCGAGGGTGGTCTTGCCAGCGCCGCCTTTTCCGGCAAAGAAGTGGAGCACGGGTCCGTCAGCCATCGGTTGGGCCTTCCTGACTTCGTTGCAGCGTGTGTTGGAGAGGCCGGCAGGTTGCCGTGCCTTTTCAAGGGCGCGGAGTTTCGCCGATCCGACCCCTGTCGGTCAAGGTAGGAACGCCGTCTTTCCGCACGGTTCCGCTGACAGTGGACCCCAGCTGACTGTTGCAGGTGCGCGAAATGTCAGGGGATTTGACGCAATGGTGCAGCCATGAGCCCTCGCCCGACCCGGTCGATCGAGTGGCGCTGTGGTGCGAGGTGCGCGATCAGTGACGCAACGCCGGCTTCGGGCAGGGTCTTGCCGCAGGTGAGAATGTCGACGGCGGCGTACCCGTGCTCGGGCCAGGTGTGAATCGACAGGTGACTCTCGGCGACGAGCACGACGACGCTCGCCCCCTGCGGCGTGAACTGATGATGGAGCGCGCCGAGCACCTCGCAGCGCGCCGCCTTCGCAGCGTCGATGAGCACGGCCTCGAGCGCCTTCGCGTCGTTGAGCAGCTCGGTGCGAACGCCCCAGAGCTCGACCAGCACGTGTGTCGCGAGCGGCTCGGTCACGCGTAGCGCTTCTTCATGAGGAAGACGATCGCGTCACGGGCGCTCGCTTCGGTGTGGCCGTACTTCGTCGTCATCTGCTCGAGGGTGGCGCGAACCTGCGTCTGCTCCTTGGCCGAGAGCGAGTTGCGCTCGTCGCCGAGGTACTTGAGCGTGTTCTCGGCGTTGATGCGCAGCGTGCGTTTGCGCTCGTCGTAGAAGTGATCGCTGAGCCGCTTGAACAGGTCGGGGAAGATGCGGCGGTACTCGACCGCGCCTTCCGGGTTGTCGATGCGCCACGCGCCGACGTTCGCGATGAGGCCCTTGCGGAACTCCTTGGCGTCATCGCCCTTGGGCATCACGAAGCCTTCGAACTCGGCGAGGCGGCTCTCGTCGGGCTTCTCGGCCTGGCCGGTGTGCTTGTTGTGCACGCGTTCGCCCTTCACCCACGCGCTCACGGTCTGCACGTAACGCTCGAAGAGCTCTTCGTACTGGCCTTCCGAGACGAGGCCCATCGACTCGCGCACCTCGCGATCGGTCCAGTTCAGGTACTGCTCCTCGACGACACGAACGAACTCGGCGTGATCGTGGTACCCGTCGACGATCTCCTGCTGGAGGAACTCGTAGACGCTCTTGTCGCGCACGAGGTTGGCGAGCTCCTTCAGCACGGCGAGCGGGTGCAGGCTGTCGTGATCGGTCGACTGCGCGGCGTTGAAGAGCGCGGTCTTGATCTCTCGCGCCGAGGCGCCGCTGCGGCCTTCGTAGTTCGGCCACGCGTCTGACTCTTCGTAGAGCGCGGGGAGCAGCTTCTTGAGCTCCTTCTGCTGCTGGAGCGTGAGGCGATCGGGGCCTTCACCGTCCTGAAAGAGGCGGAGCTTCTCGACGGGCGTGAGGCGCTCGATGAGGGCGCGCGACTCCTGGGGATACCGATCGGCGAGCGGCTTCTTGAGGCGCGTGAGCGTGGCCCACATGGCGGCGACCGAGGTGGCGTGCGGCGCTACGTGACGGCCGACGGTGCGCACGTTTACCTGTGCGTCGTAGATCTCGCGCTCCACCTTCCAGCGGCGCAGGTACGGCACGCGCACGAGCTCGATGCGGCCCTTGAAGCTGGCAAAGTCGGGCAGCTCCTTGAAGGCAGCGAGGTGCTTCTCGTTCGACGACGCGATCAGCACCTCGTCGAGCTGCAGCGTGAAGTGCTCGAGCGGAACTTCGCCGGTCTCGCAGAAGCCGAGCAGGTACTTGAACGCCTCGAGCGGGCGCTTCAAGAGGTCGGCGTACTCGATGAGGCCGCGGTTGGCGTTCACGAGCGCGCCGTGCGGCTCGAACAGAATCGTGCTGTGGAGCGACGGCGGCAGATTCGCCTGCGTGCGATCGGCGGTGACCTGGTTGTACGAGGCGTCGACGCTCATCTGCGGCTCGATCGACGCGATGCCGGCGAGATAGCGGCGCGAGTAATAGAAGCGCTCGACCTGCACGTGGCGCAGCACCTTCAAGTAGTCACCGCCGTACGAGGCGAGCAGCGCGTCGAAGATCTTCTTCGACTTGTGCGAGAGCTGGCCCTCGAGGAGCACGCTGGGCACGATCACGTCGCTCTTGGGCCCGAGGGCGGCCTGGATGAGGGCCTTGCGCTCCTTGAGGGGAATGAGGAGCAGCGGGTGCTCGCGCAGCGGGTTGGTGATGCGCACCTCGATCTCTTCGGCCTCGAGGTGGGCGAAGCTCAGGAGACTTCCCGTCGCGCCGCCGCCCTTCTCGCCTCCGAAGCCGATGGAGCCCTTCACCAGCTTCTCGGTCGGGAAGATCCAGTTGAACGTGTACTGCGCGCCCTGCGGCGTGGCCGAGTACAGCTCGAGGCCGCGCTTGAGTGACTCGACGAGCGACGACTTCGCGGAGCCGTTGGGCCCGTGGAGGAGGATGAGCTTGTTGATCTGCGCCGCGCGCACGAAGTTGCCGAGCAGGCGGTAGATCGCGTTCTGCACTTCTTCCTGGCCGGCGACGCGCACGTCGGGCTCTTCGGGCGTGGGGTCGAAGATCTTGAAGCGGCGGATCTCGCCGGTCGGGTGCGGCACCTGCTGCGCGCCGAAGTGATCGATCGTGTCGACCAGATACTGCGCGGCGTTTCGCAGCTGCTGCTGCGGCGCGCTCAGGAAGAGCTGCGTGTATTCCTCGAAGGTGAGGATCGAGCGATTCTTGACGAAGTCACTCGAGACGGCGGTCCCGATGTCGTGCAGCTGGCGGCGAGCGTCCACCGCGCGAGTGTATGGCCTTCGAGGTGAAGGGCAACGACCTCAACGGCCAATCGAGCGGGAGCGGCGCCGCAACACCGACACGAGGCCGAGCAGCGCGACCATCGTCGACGCATCGGTCGCTCCGCAGCCACAGCCGTTGCGGATCTTCGTGGTCTCGCAGGTGAGGCACTCGGGCACGCCGCCATCACGGTCAGGCGTTGGGCCTGCATCGACTGGCTCCATCACGCCCGCGTCGACCCCGGCATCGACCTCGATCACGCCAGCATCGACCTCGACCCCTGCGTCTGGCTCCACCACGCCCGCGTCGTCAGGCACGTACACGCCGCCATCGGGCCAGCGAACGCCCGCGTCGAGATCGCAGGGGTCGGCGATGGGGAGCTGCACGGGGCAGCCGGGGCCGATCACGTTGGTGCGCATCTCGCCTCGCCCGTCGGTCGCGTTGACGAACCACTGATTCCACCGCTGGCGGTAGCGCTCGACCTTCGCGAGCATCGTGGGCGGCACGGTGGTCTGCCCCGGAGCCAGCACGACGACGAACGCCACTCTCCAGCAGCGCGGCGCGTGCGGGTAGGCGGGCGAGCGGCGGCCCATCGCACGAATGATCTCATCCGCAGTGATGTCGTGGCGGGTCAGGCCGCTCTTCGTCATGCCCGAGCTGGTCTTGCCCATGGCGGCCGAGTCGACGCCCTGCCCCGGGCTCGCGGGATCTTCGAGCACCATCATCGGAGACACCTCACACGAGCCGCGCAGACCCATGAGGTACTGATCGATGTGGCTGTACTTGCGATCGCAGCCCTCGAAGCGGAACGACCCGTTGCCGAGGTCGGTGATGCACTCGCCGTACATGACGCTGCGCGAGTCGGCGAGGTGGCTGTAGTGCTGGTTCGGGTGGCCCATCTCGCCGCTCTCACCGTTGGCGCCGCCGAAGCCGCGAATGAAGTGCTGGCGGCCGCGGCCATCGTTCTGATCGAACTCGATGCCGTTGAGCCAGTGATGGCCGTACTCGTGCCCGAGCATCTCGATGCCGGCGAGGCTGGTGACGCCCGGAATGGGAATGCCGAGCGACGGCGCCCAGGCCGAGTCTGGGTTCGCGGGGAGCGCCTCGGTGCCCTGCCCTCCGAAGAGGCTCGAGGTGCGGCCCAGCGTGCCCATGAAGACGCACTGCGAGAGCTTCTGTGAGGTGTACGTGCTCGTGTTCAGGAACGGGCCGTCGCGGCCGATGTTGCGCGCGGTGAAGCGCACGGGCGGGCCCTGCCAGACGTTGTCGAGATCGGTGAGCGTCTCGGCGGCGGTGAACGAGAAGATGCCGTCGAAATTGTCGGCGAGGCCGCCGGCGCGCGCTGCGTTGAAGGCGGCGCGGCAGAACTGCTCCTGCTTGCTCGGGAAGATCGACATGTTGTCGAAGCCGACGAGGGCGTTGATCTGCCCGCCGGGGTCCTGCACCACCACGATGTCGTTGACGATGCTCACCTGCGCCAGCGCGCTGAAGCTGAGGCCCAGGGCGGCGATCACGACCAGTCGTTGCATGCGGGCTCCAAACCACAGCGACTTCCATGTGCGCAACGAGCGGCTGTCTCTTTGAAGGCACAGCGTGACGCACGGTTGCACAGGGGGCCCTGTCTGGGTGTAGTGGCAGCATGCCCACCGTTCCCGCACTCAAGATCTCTGCGCAGGCCCGCCCGCTCGTCGACCAGCTCTACGCGCGCGTCACCACCGACGCCGACAAGGCGAAGCTGACCGAGGTGCTCCGCAAAGCGACGGGTGGAGACGGCAACAAGATCCTCTCGGCCGCCGAAGCGCAGGCCATTCTCGACACCTTCAACAAGATTCAGGCGGGCAACCAGCCGCTAACGGCCGAGGCGCTGGGCCTGGGCATCGAGAAGTCGACGGCGACGATCGACTCCATGAAGGAGCTCGCGAACCTCGACGGCATCAGCACGCTCTTCACGTTCCAGGACGGCTCGGTGAAGGACAAGATGATCGCCGAGCTGAACGCGTCGGTGGCGCGCGCGAACGGGCGGCCGATGGAGATCAACATGCTGATCTTCGAGTTCCAGTCGGACTCGCTCGAGAACGCGCTCATCGACATCGCGAAGAAGAACCCGAACGTGATGATTCGCATCATCGGCGACTCGGGTCAGGCGACGGACTCGGGCGGCAACGCGCTCCCGTCGATCTTGAAGGCGAAGCTGCCCAACATTCAGGTGAAGTACAAAAAGGACTTCCCCTACACGTACAACGCGACGCTCGGCCGGCCTGACTACAACCACGGCGCGACGCAGGGCCTGAACCACCACAAGGGCTTCGTCACCACCATCGACGGCAAGCCCGACATGCTGTCGACCGGCTCGTTCAACTGGTCCGACACGGCCGACACGAAGAACTACGAGAACCTCGTAGTGATGAAGAACACCGACTCGTCGAGCCGCCG
>JAACJQ010000164.1 GCA_016879935.1 Archangiaceae bacterium
ATGTCGAGGCGGCGCGTGAGGTCGCCTTCGCCGTTGGCGATCTCGGCGATGCGGCCCTCGACCTCGAGCACGCGTGCCCGCTTCAGGAAGATGCCGATGGGCCCGAGGATGATGGCGAGGGCCAGCACCGCGAGCGCCCCGAGTTGAATGAGGAACCGCACCAGCGCTTCGTGTTCGGCGGCGGCGATGGCGGCCGGCTCGAAGCGATAGACGAGCACCCACGGGCTCTCGTCGCGCACGTCGAGGGTGACCTGGTGCAGGTCGCCAGTGCCTTCGTGCTCGACGAAGGCCTTCGCTGCCGAGATGAACGCGGCGTCGCGCCGGTCGCCCACCCACGTGCCCCGCTGCGGGTTGCCCAGCACGAAGTTCGACGGGCGCGAAGGCACCGTCCACTGCGCGCGCTGCGCCTCGGCCCGGTCGTCGTCGGTGATGACGAGCCTGGGAACGCCGAGCAGCATCGCCTCGAGCACGTTGGTGCGGAACACGGCCGAGACGAGCCCATTGAAGGCGCCCCGCTCGTCGAAGAGCGGCGCCGAATAGAGCAGCCCCTGCGCGTCGCGCTCGTCGCCGGCACGTTTGCTCGTGTACTGCGCGTTGTCGCAGGTGCGCATCACGGGGCTCGCCACCGCGGGAAGGTCGTCGAGTGTCGAGATGCCAGACAGCGAAGGCGCCTTCGCCTTCAGCGCCGCCAGCTGGCGCGGGTAGTACGCGTACTCTGCCTCCTCGTTCTCTTCGGGCTCGTCCGCGTCGTGGGCTTCGACGTCGGCGGTCTCGACGTGTCGGGCCTCGGGCGCGACGACGACGGTGTCGTACATGCGGAACGGAAGCTCACCCTTCTCGGGCGCGAAGCCGTCCATCACCAGGTACACCTCTGACACGCTCACGTTCGCGGCGAGGTTGTTGAACAGCTGCTGCACCGTGCGGTCGCCTTCGACGGGGAAACGTCTGCTCTCGACGACGTCTTCGGCGTCGCTCTTGCGGTTGCCCGTCGAGATGCTGCGCACGCTGGGGAGCAGGCCGATGGTTCGTACCGTCTGGTAGGTGAGGGTGAAGAAGCGCTCGACGCTCTGTCGGCGCGGCTCGAACTCGGTGGCGAGCAGCCGCTCCCGGGTGGCCTGCACCGCCGCCGCTCGCGAGTGGCGGTAATTCACCGTCAGCGCCGCAGCGAGCACGAGGGTGACGGCGATGGCGAGGAACACGGGCCACGACGACACCCGGGCGGCCGGCGCCTGCGAGCGGAGCTGTTCGAACCCGGAGTGCGACGGCATGCCGACCGCAGACAGCAACCGACATGCCGCACGCGATCACGCTGCCTTCGGCCCGCTCGACGTCAGAACTCTGGCGCGCGCGGTCGATTGTGTGACGCAGGCCGTGCTTCGTCAGCGTTTGCCGGGCGTCAGCACGAGCGGCACTTCGAGCTCCTGCTCACTGCCGAGCGGCGAGAGCACGAGCGACTTCGCCGTCGTCTTCAGGCAGGTGACCGACTCGCGGGAGATGGGGTCGCCCTTCACGTCAGCCCGCTTCACGCCGCCCTTCGCGTTCACCACCAGCACGAGGTCGACGGTGCCAGACGCGCTCGGGTTGGCCTTGAGCCACTTCTCGTAGCAGGCGCGGAGCTTGGGCGTCTGACGGCGCAGGTCTTCCATCACGCGGGCGAGCGCACGCGCATCGGGCTCGGGCGCTTCGACTTCACGCTCGACGGCCTCGGGCGCCATCGCGAAGAGGAGCGGCTGGCCACCGACGAGGTCGACGAAGCGCTCCTGCATCGGCTTGCCGGGCGGCGTCACCTGCACCTTGTGTCGGCCGGCCTCGAGCATGAACGAGAACGGCGTGGTGCCCGCGGGCAGGTCGTCGACGGAGACGAGCGAGCCGTCGGGCAGCGAGCCCAGATCGAGCTTCGCGGCCGGTGCCCCGGGAGCCGCGGGCGGCTTCCACGACGAGACGGGCTCGGCCACGCCCTGGTCGAGCGCAGTGCCATCGGCCCAGCGAAGGCGCGCGGGTGACTTCACGACGCGGCGCTGCGCCGAGCTCTCGTCGAACAACGTCACCTCACCCGAGGCGACGTCGAGCACGATCTCGGCGGCGGTGCGCTCCACGCGGAAGGCGGCATCGACGGCCATCACGCGGCGCGAGCCAGCCAGCACCTCGACGTCACCCAGCGCACCGACGGAGCCCGCGCCCAGCACCACCATGGCCTGCCCACCGACCGCGAACGACCCTTCGGCTTCGAGCACCACCCGCGCGCCCGACATCGTCGCCAGTACCACCCGCGAGGCCGAGAGCGCCGTGCCCGTCGTCACCTCGTCGGCGGCGACCAGCGGCTTCCACTCGGCGTCACCGCTGCGCACCTTCGCGTCGGCCGACGCGAACGTGGCCGTCATCGGGGCGAACGCCTTCGGGGTCGGGCGGCGAATGGTCGCGACGGGCAGTGGCTGCTCGGCCACCGGCGTCTTCCACGGTGCGACGACGGCCAGCGCCACGGCCGCCGCGAGCCCGAGCGGGAGCGCGAACTTGAGCCACGCAGGCCACGGCGTCGGCAGGCCTTCTTCGACCTGCTCCATCAGCCGCGCCTCGACGCGGCGAAACGCCATGTCGGAGAGCGTGTACGGCGTGAGCCCCTTCAGCATCGCCTGACGGCCCTTCGCCAGCGTCACGGCGCGGCGGCAGTCGGCACAACCAGCGAGGTGCCCGTCGAGCGAGGCGTCGGTCTTGCCGCTGGCGACCAGGTCGAACTGTTCGTCGGTGAGGTGGGTACTCATGCGTCACCTCCCTCGAAGAACTCCGAGAGCGCGGGGTCGTCTTTGGCGAGCGCTTCGAGCTCGCGGCGTGCGTAGAAGAGGCGCGTGCGCACGGTGAGAATGTTGGTGTCGAGCACCTGCGCGATGGTCTGCGCGTCGACGCCCTGCAGGTCGTGCATCACCAGCACGGCGCGCTTCTTGGGCGAGAGCTGCTCGAGGAGCGCTTCGACGCGGGCCTGACGCTCGGCCGACAACGAGACGTCTTCGGGCCGGGCACGTTCGTCGACCTGCTCGGGCACGTCTTCGACGACGTCGAGGCGGCTGCGGGTGTGCTTGCGGCGCGACTTCATCGCCACGTGCACCGTCACCCGGTACAGCCAGGTGGTGAAGGCGCTCTTGCCCTCGAACCGTTTGATGCTGCGGAAGACCTCGATGAAGACGTCTTGCAGCACGTCTTCGAGGTCGGAGCGCGGCACCAGGAACGCCAGCTGCCGGCTGACCTGGCGTTGGTGTTGGGCGTACAGCTCCCGGAAGGCCGAGACGTCGCCGGCCTTCGCCCGATCGACGAGGCTCGCTCCCATCGCTTCCCGCATCCGGGGCGCCTGTACTGCCACGGTCCCCTGAGTGTCCAGCCACTCCATGTCGATGGGTTCCCAGGGCGCACCGCCTCATTCATGACGAAGCACGGCAGGCCTGACGTTCGTGAAGACGGGAGGTTGCATCACGTGAGCGGCTCTGCGATGGCGCCGCCGCAGTGACGTCCTCCTCTTCCACGCTCAGCGTCGGCCGCACGCTCTTCCGGCTGCGCAGTCTCACGCCGGTGCCGGTCATCATCGTCTGCGGCTGGGCGCTGTACGCGAGCCGCGGAGTGCCCGGCCCCGGCGGCGCGACGGTCGATCTCGCCTTCGACGTGCTCGGCCTCTTCCTCGCGATGCTCGGCCAGACGCTGCGCTTCTACGTGCTGGGCTGGGTGCCCGAGGGCACGAGCGGGCAGAACCTCTCGATTCAGGCGTCGACGCTCAACACCACCGGGCCATACGCGTACGTGCGCAACCCGCTCTACGTCGGCAACCTCGGCATCGTGCTCGGGCTGTGCTGCATCGCGCACGACCCGTGGGTGTACGGCCTCGCGCTGGTGTTCTTCTTCGGTGAGTACTTCTTCATCATTCGCGCCGAGGAGGACTTTCTTCGTTCGAAGTTCGGCGCCGCGTTCGACGAGTTCTGCCAGACGGTGCCGCGGTGGGTGCCCCGGTTGTCGGCCGCGAAGCAGGGCGCGCTGCGCTCGGGCGGCTTCGACTGGCGGCGCGCGCTGAAGAAGGAAATCAACCCGTTCTCGGCATGGGCGCTGGGCGCGGTCGGCCTCTTCGGCTGGGAGCAGTACGCGCGTGGCGGCCTGGGCACGGGCCTGCTCGCGTCACTCGTCTCCGTCACGGCCATCGTCCTCGTGTCGTTGCTCACCGTGAAGGCCTGGAAGAAGGGGTGGCTGTTCTCGTGAAGCGACCTCCTCCGAAGTCGAAGTCGTCACCGAAGTCGAAGCCGAGCCGCCCGCCGAAGAAGGGCCCGAAGCACGTGCGCGCGTCGCGCAGCGAAGGCCACGACGACGAGCTTCAGCGCCGCTTCGATGGCCGCGCAGAACTCGACGCCCTGCTGACGAAGTCGGGCGCGCTCGGAGACGTCGAAGACGTCGTGCAGGCGTTCCGTGACGCGGTCGCGAAAGAGGTGCCTCCGCAGCCCGTCATCATGGCGCTGTGGGCAGACGAGCCGCGCTTCGAGTCTCCCGACGACGCCGAGCGGCTCTTCTCGAACCTGCTGGGCTTGTACGAGCTCGTGGCGTCGGGCCAGCCGTTCGACCTCGGCGCGGGCATGAAGGTCGAGCGCACCAGGAAACAGCGCGCTCCGGCGCCGTCGCCGCTCGAAGGCGCGCCCGACAGTGAGTGGCTCGAGTCTGCGTGGCGGTACCTCGACGACGCGCCGCGCGAGCGCGAGCGGCTGGGCCACGGCTTCGACAACCGGCACGACTCGCTGGTGAGCGTCATCGACGCGTCGGGGCTCTCCGACGCCGGGTTCGCCTTCGTGCGTGAGCTGTGCTTCGAGGTGTTCGCGATGCTCGAGCTCGGCGGGCTTCACCTGGGCTCGGTGGAAGAAGAAGACGTTCCCGCCGAGCCGCTCGAGACGTTGCCTGATGCGCTCGTGCGGTGGGTCGACGACGGACTCGTGGAGGCCGAAGAGGCCGACGAACAGCCCCTGCCCGAAGAGGAGCACCCCGACGTTCGCGACCTCACCTTGAGGCTGGTGAGCGCGTTGTGGGGGCTCCAGAAGCCCCGTTGACTTGACGGTCAACCCTGCACTGAACGACCATACGGGTCCTCGAGGCGCCGCTCGGGCACATCTTCGCCCGGAACAGCGCGCGCCCCTTCAGGAGTCACCAGCGCATGGCGGGGAAAGACCGCGACGACGAGACGGGCATCAGCGGGAAGCGGAAGAAGACGTGGCGCGAGCTCGACGCTCAGCGCGGCAGCAAGTCGAAGTACAGCTCCCGCCAGGACGACGCCGGTCAGCAGCGCATCGAGCGCTCGGCCAGCTACGAGAAATACAAGAAGGCGGCTGACTCGCTCTTCTCGGGCGGAGAGCTGCCCAAGGGCCTCGCCGAGACGTTCGACCCCGAGGGCAAGCGCAAGGCCCAGAAGGAGGCGATGCAGAAGGTGACCGAGGCTCCCGACCGCAAGGCGTGGGTCGAGCGCGTCGTCGCCTTCCTCGCCGAGTACCCCGAGATGCCCGAGGACACGTACTTCCTCGACTCGCTGCTCGACCACCCGAAGGACCGCATCGTCGACAAGGCGCTCGGCAAGCTCGAGGCGCTGCAGCGTGACGGGCGGCTCCAGCGTGACAAGGCGCCCAAGAGCCTTCAGCAGCGCCTGCGCACGCTCGAGATGACCTCGATGGACCCTGACGTTCAGGCGCGCGCCAAGGTGCTGCGCGCCACCATCACCTGACTCGCCGGTCGTTCAGGTCTCCGGCCCGGCGTCGGGGTAGTGCTTTTCGAGGCAGTCCTGACAGAGCGCGTGGCTGAACTTCGCGCTCGAGTGCTGCTCGATGTACGTCTCGACGCGCTCCCAGATCTGCTCCTGGCTGCGAATGCGTTTGCAGTGCATGCAGATGGGGATCATGCCCTGCAGCTCTTGAACGTGAGCCTTCTCTTCCTGCAGCCGAGTGATCTGCTCGGCCAGAGACTGCTCGAGCTTGAGCACGCGCTCGCCGACACGCAGGCGCGCTCGCATCTCTTCAGGGTCGACTGGCTTCGAGATGAAGTCGTCAGCGCCCGCCGACAGCCCAGCCACGACGTCTGACTTCGAAGACCGCGCGGTGACGAGCAGCAGGTACGTGTACGAGCCCGACTGCCGCGCGCGAACCTTCTCGCAAATCTGGGGGCCATCGAACCCGGGCATCTGCCAGTCGAGCAGCGCGAGCGCAGGGGGCCGGGGGCCGCAGAGCACCTCCCACGCGCGGGTACCGTCTTCGACCGCCAGCACGTCGTAGCCGAAGCGGGTCAGGGTGGACGTCAGCAGCAAGCGCGTGACGGCCTCGTCCTCCGCAACGAGCACGCGGGGCCGGGCTGTGGCGATGGCTGGGGCTGCACTCACGGCTGCTCCACTATGCATGGCACGATCCAGAT
Organism: Archangiaceae bacterium; assembly: GCA_016879935.1. GTDB lineage: Bacteria > Myxococcota > Myxococcia > Myxococcales > Myxococcaceae > Xiheimicrobium. The sequence continues at coordinate 6,412 of JAACJQ010000164.1, forward strand.
CGGAGTCTGACTCCACATTGCCCTGACTGCGCAAGCAGATGCGCAGACCACCAGGGTGGTCTCCATCACACAGCCGTTTCGCACTGGCGGAGTGTGTGAAGCTGACGACACCCATGCACTGCTCGAACTGCAACCGGCAGCGCCCGCCCGGCACGAAGTTCTGTGTGCTCTGCGGCAGCCTGCTCGTCGCTCGCGACGAGGCCGAAATTCGTGAGGAGCTGTCGCGGGTTGAGTGGCTTCTGGGCGAGCTTCCCCGATGGGACGTCACCCTGGTCGCGCGCGCTGACGCGAAGCGTCTGGCCCAGTTCTACGAGCAGCAGGTCGAGTGGATGCGGGCCGAGTTGTCAGGGGTCAGCCAGACCCCGAGCGTCAGTCCCATGACGTCGCCCGTCAGCGAGGTCGAACCCGCGATCACGCCTCCGCTCGTTCCGCTCCCCGAACAGCCCGTGGCGACCGAAAGCGTTGCAGTGGCGGAACAGCCGAACGCGACAGCTGCGACCGAAGTGGGGCCGCAGGTCGACACCGCCCCTGAGTCACCACCCCACGAGCTGCCGCCCCTGAGTCAGCGGCGCACCCTGCCCAGCGCGCACCCGCTCGAAGCGCGCGAGCCCGACGCTCCCGAAGTGGTGGTGGTGCAGCAGGCCTCGGCGTGGTCGCGCGTGTGGAAGCCGTTCCTCACCGACTCGGTGGGCTGGTTCGTCGGCGGCTTCTTGATTCTGGCGGGCGTGTACTGGCTCGTCGCCGACGCGTGGGACGGCATGACGTCGTTGACCCGCGCGGCCACGGTGTTCGGCCTCGCCGCCGGGTGGACGCTGGCCTTCTTCGCGTGGTCGAAGTTCCTGCTGCGGCGTGAAGTCACCGCGCCCGCGGGCCGCATGCTCGAGCGTCTGTCGGCAGCGATGGCGCCGCTCGCGACCGTGGCCATCAACCCGACGACGGGCTCGACGCAGAGCCTCATGCACGACGCGCCGCTGCTCTTCTGGCCGCTGGTGCTTGGCTGGTCGGCCGTGTCGGGCTGGCTCTCGGCGCGTGCGACGAAGCGGGTCGACGACAGAGGAGCGCTTCCTCTCGGTGCGGCCTTCGCGCTCGCCGCGGCGATGATGGGCACGGCGCCGATGCTGACGGGCCTGGGCGTGCACGCAGCGTGGCTCTCGGTGGTGCCGGTGGCGCTCGCGGCGTGGGCCTTCTCGTACGGGCCGCGTGAGGAGCCGAGCGCCAACCGCTTCCTCGTCGTGGCCTTCGCGTGGCCGGTGACGTTGTTCGTCGCGCGGCTCGAGGTCGCGCTGCTGATGGCGGGCGTGCCGCTGACGTTGACGCTGCTCGCGCCGGTGCTCGCGGCCGGCGTCGCGTCGGTGCGCTGGCTGCAGAAGCGCCCGGAGCGCGCCGCCGATGCCTGGTCGGTGTTGGTGGTGATGGTGCAGGTGGGGCTGCTCTTCGTCTCCATCGACCTGTTCACGCCGAAGCCCGCCTTCGTCGTCACCGCGCTCATCGGCGCCGCGACGGCGTGGTCGTTCGCCCGGGAGCGTGTGTCGCTGAACTCGGCGCGCTGGCTGCCGGTCGCCTACGTGTTCGCGTACCTCGCGTACCAGCGCATCGATCAGATCGTCCCACCGGCGGTGCGTGAGGCCTTCAACCAGCTCAAGGCCTCGCTCGGCTACTCGACGGCGCCGATGCCGGCCAGCTACGGCTCGGTGTACGCGGCCCTCTTCGTCATCGGCGTCGGCGTGCTGGCGTCGGAGTGGGCGCGCTCGAAGCAGGCCATGACGCAGCGTGAAGGCTCGGTGCTGCTCGACACCACGGCGGTCGCGTCGGGGCTCTCGTCGCTGCTCGCCATCGCGTCGCTCCAGACCGATGCACGGCCGGCGCTCATCGCGACGCCGCTGCTCGCCGTGGCTACGCTGCTCTTCGCGCTCCGCTCGGGCCGGCTGGCGCTCACCATCGCAGGCACGCTCGGCGCACTGTGTGCGGCCGCCGCGTTGTGGATTGGCCTCGATGCACCCGTGTGGGTCGGCGTCGTCTCGGTGGTGCTCGCGACGGCCTCCATACCCTCGCTTGGCGCACATCGGGTGACGGTCTCGCTCGGCGCGGCGCTGCTGGGCGTGTGGGGCCTCGCGCTGGGGTTGTTCGTGACGCCCTCGTTCGGCGCGACGATGACGGTGGCGTTGTCGTCGGTGGCGTTGCTCGCGCTCGCCCGCAACCTCGACCTCGAGGAGTTGCTCGACCTCGCCTGGACTGGGCCGGTGTTGACGGTGGTGGTGGGGGCGCGCTGGTTGGCGCCGTCGTACGCGCCGATGGTGCTCGCGGCCTTCACGGCGATGGGCGCGGGGCTCTCGTTGCTGGGCGGCCGGTGGAAGAGCACGCGCTCGTTGATGGTGCTCGGGGCGCTGAGCGCGGTGCTCTGGCACTTCCTCGTGCCGGCGACCGCCCTGTGGCCGGGCGTGACGATGCTGCTCGCGGCGCTGACGTTGTTCCTCTCTTCACGCACGAAGGAGGGCGCGTGGGTGGTGCTCGAGACGGGCGCTTCGACGCTCGCGCTCGCGACGCTCCTGCCCGAGGTCGTCTTCCCATGGCCGTCGACGCTGGTGCCGCAGGTGCTCGCGGGCGTGGTGGTGGCCGGCGCCTCGGTGTGGAGCCTGCTGCGTGGCCGCTCATTCCGCGCGTCGTGGATCTCGGCCGTCGCGCTGCTGATGGCGGTGCTCTGCTGCGGCTACATGCAATCTGAGCGGCCACTTGTCGCCGCCGCGATTGCCCTGCTCGCCACCCCGGCCCTCATTCCTGCCGTCACCGTGCCGTTGGCGTCTCTGATGGTGTCGTTCTTCACGGTCGTCTCCGCCTCCTGGGACGCTCGGCTGCCACTCGTCTTCTCGATTCACGCGCTCGTGCTCGCAGCGATCTCGCTGCTCGATCGTTCGGCAACCGCGCGCCGGTGGCTCCTCAACGGCTCGAAGACGGCCTGGCCCGCAGTCGTGATGAGTGCGTTGTGTCTGCTGCCCGCACTGGTGCCCAGGCCGGACGAAGTGTGGTGGTTCCCGACGGCCGTGGCCCTGGTCGTACCAGTGCTCTGGTCGTTCGGCCTCGAGCGTCGTGGAGCCCGACTGTTCTCCGTAGCGCTCGTGTCGGCGACGGTGTTCTGGGTCGGCGGACTGTTCCTGCTCGTGGCGCCGCTGGTCGCCGTCGCGATGGCCTTTACCTTGCGCTCGGAGGCAAGCGCGCGCGACCTGGTGCTCGACCGACTCTCGGTGCACGTCATCGGTTCGTCCGCGCTGCTCAGCGCGTTCCTGGCGGCCAGTGTTCACGCCAGCCCCATCGTCTTCATCGCGTGGAGCGTCGCGCTCCTGGTGCTGCCCGTCGGCGCCCTCGCCGCCCGGCTCGTGCTCGCGGCCGTGGTGGTGGTGCTCGCGCCGTCGCTGCTCGTCGCTGGGGTCTCGGTCGGTGTGCTCATCGCCATCGGCTTCGCGCTCCGGCACGCGCCCGAACTCACCGCGAAGGTGCTCGGCGCGCGCTCGGTGGAGTTCGCGCAGGCCGTCGCCTCGTTCGCGGCGGTCTCCCTCGCAGTGGCCCTCTTCGTGCGCTCGCCCTCGGGCGAAGCCCAGGCCCTCATCGTCGGCGCGCTGCTCTCGTCGGCGCTGCTGCTCGGCTTCAGCGTGCTGGTGCCCATCGCGATGCTCGTCGCGGCGGTCGACTTTCAGCTCGCCGAGCGGGGCGCCCTCGACGTTTTGTACGCGTGGGCTCCGTGGCTCGCCACCGGGGCGGCCGCTCTCGCGGTGGTGCTGCGTCGTGGCTTCGCGCTCGAGGCGGTGGATGAGGTGTGGGACCGCGTCGGTACCGCAGGAAGAGGACTCGACCTCTCGCTGTGGGCTGGCGCCGCGTTGCTCGTCGGCTGCTCGCTGGCGTCGCCGTCGTTGCTCTGGCTGGTGCCCGCCCTCGTGTTGCTCGTCACGCCGAAGCCGGTGGAGTCGGTGTTCGCCGTCGCGCTCGTCGCGCTCACCGTGATGCTGAAGCTGCCGACGGTCGAAGGCAGCGTGTACCTCGCGGCGTTCGGCGCGGGGCTCGCGTGGTTCGGAGCGCTGCGTGACTCCGAGGCGTCGTCGACGCGGCTGCACCTGGGCTGGGTGATGGTGCTCGCCTCGCTCGTCTTCTCGGCCGACCTGCATGCCTGGCAGATGCCGGTGTGCTGGACGCTCGCAGCCGTGACGGCGTGGGCTGTCGTGCGAAGTCTGCCCTGGTTGCGCTGGGTGGGCTGGGCGGCGGTGTGGGCCGCGTCGCATGCCGTGCTCGCGTGGGCGGGCCTCGCGTTGTCGACCGGCGCGCCGAAGGAGCTGATTCTGCCCTGGTTCGCGCTCGCCTCGGTCCTCGTCGCGCTGCGCCCGGCGCTCACGCCGTCGATTCCGCAGCACGCGCGCATCGGGCTGGTGCTCCGCGGCCTCGCCATCACCGAGCTGTCGGCCGGCATGTTCCTCTGCCCGGGTGGGCACGGCCGTGAGGCCATCGCGGTCGTGGCTGCGGCTGGCCTGTCGCTGTGGCTCTCGTGGCGTGAAGCGAAAGAAGACGAGTCGCGTGGCGTGTGGCTCGGCGCGCTCTCTCTCACCACGGGCTTCGTGCTGACGCGCGTGCTCGCGGGTGGCGACGTCGGCCTGGTGGAGTCGATCGCCGCGCTGGTGGTCGCGGGCGCGGCGTCGCTGCTCGCGTCGCGGCTGCCCGAGTCGTTGCCGAAGGTGACGAAGGCGCTCACGGGCGTGGCGATGTGGTGGCCGGCGCTGGGGCTCGTGACGGCGCCGTGGAGCAGCCCGACGTCGGTGGCGGTGCTGCTCGTCGCCTTCGCCGTGCACCACACCCTGCTCGCGCAGCAATCGGGTCAGAAGCCGCTCGCGTCGGTGCTGTCGGCGGTGGCGTTCAACGGCGCGGTGCTGACGCTGTGGTTCGGCTCGGGTTGGGGCGAAGCGCAGTACGTGCTGGTGCCGATGGGCCTGTCGGGGCTGGTGCTGGTGCAGGTCTTCTCGAAGGAGCTCGGTGACGCGTGGGCGGCGCGGCTGCGCGCGGTGGCGGTGGGGCTCGTCTATGCGGCGGCCGCGTTCAGGCCGCTGGCCATCGACGCACCGTGGGCCTTCTTCCTCTGTGTCGCGTTGTGCGTGGTGGGTGTCGGCGCCGGCATCGCGCTCAAGGTTCGCAGCTTCGTGACGCTGGGCTCCATCTTCCTGGTGACGACGGTGGTGGCCACGCTCGTGCGCTGGGGCGTGCGTGAGCCGCGGCTCGGAGCCCTCTTCCTCTCGGGCCTCGGCCTCGCCGTCGTGGCGTTCATGGTGGTGGTGACGACGAAGAAGGCCGAGCTGCTGGAGCGCTACAAGCGGGTGCGCGGCGCGCTGGAGCGATGGGATGCGTGAAGACGGGTGACGCTGGTCAACGTCGGGGAGCCACCCCTCGGAGTAGGGAGCGGTGATGCTCGCTTCGTCGCTGTTGGTGCTGGCCCTTCACGTCGCTCCTCCCTCGCTCTCCGATCGACTGACCGACACGTCGAGCCGCATCGGGCTGTTGTCGGCCGCCGAGACGAAGGCGACTCAGCAGGAGCGCCTGAAGGTCATCGATGAGCAGCTTGGCGCGGCACCCAGGGGCTGGCCGGTCGGGTCGGTCGTCGGTGCCGCGGTGGGGTTCTCGTTGGGAGGCGCGATGGTGGTGACGGCGCTGGTGATCATGTTCGCCTTGACCGGAGCTGAGGGTGCGGGCGTGGTGCTCGGCGTCATCGTCGCGCTCGCTGCCGTCATTCCCCTCACGGTCGGCATCGTCTTCGCCATCGTCGGAGCCTCGGTGGCCCGAGAACGGCAGAACACCATCGAGCAGCTCGAGAACGAGCGAAGGGGACTGGTCGAGAACGAAGCGGCGGCGAGCGTCGCTCCCAGCGGGCCGTGGCCGGGGCTCGTGCTCGCGCGGTTCTGATCAGACGTGCTGATCGATCAGAATCGGGTTTCCATCAGGGTCGATGAGCATGAAGTGCTCGGGCCCGGAGGTGGACTCGTCGGCCAGCTTCACCGGCGTGAGGCCCGCCTTCGTGAGGGCCTTCTGCAGCTCGCGCACGTCGGTGAACGACGCGAGCGTCTTGCCCTGCGCGTCCCACCCCGGGTTGAAGGTGAGCATGTTGCGCTCGAACAGGCCCTTGAAGAGGCCCAGCTTCGTCGCGCCGTTCTGCATCACCAGCCAGGCCTTGCCGTCTCCGTTGCCGGGGGTGAACCCGAGCTTCGAGTAGAACGCGCGTGACGCGTCGAGGTCCTTCACCACCAGACTCAGCGAAAAGTTCCCAAGGTTCATGCGCCGGCTTCTACGGTTCGGCGCCCATGGGCGACTTGCCAGATCTTGCGAATCTGGAATACGCGAGCCGGGTCAACCGCGCGATCGACCACGTCACGCGCCACCTCGACCAGCCCCTCGAGCTCGAAGTCGTCTCCAGGGTCGCGGCGTTCTCACCGTTTCATTTTCACCGCATCTTCCGCGCGATGGTGGGCGAGACGCTGCACGAGTTCGTCAAGCGCACCCGGCTCGAACGCGCGCTGTTTCTCATGTCGCACTCCACCCGGTCGTTGACCGACATCGCGCTCGAGCTCGGCTTCAGCTCGAGCTCCGACTTCTCTCGCAGCTTCAAGGCCCACTTCGGCGTGCCGCCGCGAGCGTTCGACCTGAAGCAGTGGCGTCAGGCCGGCCTCGCGCGCATCTCGAAGCAGCGCAGCGACGTCGACGATGGCTTCACGGTGACGGTGCGTGAGCTGAAAGCGCGGCGGGTGGCGTACCTGCGCGTGTTTCGTCCGTTCGAGCCGGGCCGGGTGAAAGACGCGGCCGCGCAGTTCGTCGAGTGGGCGAAGGCGCGCGGGCTCGAAGGCGGGCAGTGGCTGGGCTCGATGTGGGACGAGCCCGAGTTGGTGCCGCTCGAAAAGTGCCGCTACGACGTGGGCCTCGAGGTGCCCGAGGACGTGGCGCTCGACGCGCCGTTCCTCAACGAGCAGCGCTACGCGGCGATGCGGGTGGCCGAGCTCGACTTCGAGGGCTCCCTGGAGCGCGAGGTTCGGGCCTTCGAGTTTCTCTACGGCACCTGGTTGCCGAAGAGCGGCTTCGTGCCAGCGCATCAACCATCGTTCGAGGCGTGGCGCGGGCTGCCGTTCGCGCACGGCGACACACACTTCGAGCTGCGCATTCAGTTGCCGCTCGCCGAGTGACCGGACTCACTCCGCGAAGCGCAGGTACACCTTCCACGGGCCCGAGCCACAGCGCTCCTGCCACGCCACCACGAAGCGCCCGTCGAAGGTGGCGATCTCGGGTCGATCGGCGAAACACGACGGGTCGTTGTTGAGCATCGTCGACGGCATGCCGCTGCGAACGGGCCCGGGCTGCCGTGTCGCGCTGTTGTCGACGATGCGCAGCTCGAGCAGGCCACCGGTCGCGACGGCCAGCATCGGGGTGGCCTGGTTCGTCGCGACGTCGAAGCTGCTCGCTCCTGTCGCGAGGTTGTAGGGGCCTGCGAAGCAGCTGATGGTGCAGAGGTAGTCGACGGTGCCGCTCTGGCGCACCCACATCGGGCCGCCGCCGCCACCGCCGCTGTTGACGCTGAAGGTGCGCACGTCGACGAAGGGCCCACCAAGCGGCGTGAGCGCCGTGAACGTGGTGCCGTTGAAGGAGAAGGGCCGCAGCGTGCCCGTGGTGCTCGAGCGCCCAGCGACGTTCAGCGGCGCGTTGCCTGCGTACGAACCAAACCCGATGGGGTCGCTCGCCGGCCCGACGCTGAACTCGACGGTGTCGGTGCTGAGCGTGGCGAAGGTGCTCCACGTGCCGCCGTCCCACGTGGCGAGCTTGAAGCCGCCGTCGTCGGTGAAAGGCGAGAACAACCCGCCGGGGCTCGCGAAGACGGTGCCTGGGGGCTGCGCCGGCAGCGGGGCCCAGCCGTTGTTCCACCGCCACGTCACCGCAGGCGTGCCCTGAAAGTCGGCGAGCTGCAGCGTCGCGAAGGGCTGGTTGTTGAGCAGGTGCCCGCGATGCCCGCGCGGCAGGGGGCCGGTGAGCGGCGTCGCTGGCGCCGTCGTGTCGTCGGGACTGATGCACGGTGGCGCGGAGCAGCTCGTCGGGTCGAAGGGCAGGCTGGCCCACGCCGCGCCATTGCGCCGCCCGACGAGGAACACCTGCAGGGGTTGGCCCGGCGCGGGCACGCGCGCGATGACCGCAGGCCACACCTCTGACGTCGAAGACCACGAGGTCTCCCACGCGGGGCCCCACGGGTTCGTCGCGATGAAGGGAATGTTGGTGGTGCCGAGGAACGTGTTGGCCGGAGTGGCGAGGTCTTCGACGCCCGTCACGCGCAGCTCGTACTGGTAGCCGGGCGTGAGCGGCGGCCGCTGCATGAGCCACACGCGTTTGCCGTCGACGATGCGGGCCACGGTGCTGGTCGCAGGCCCGGGCCCGAGCGGGTTGATGACGAGGTTGTTCAACGACGAGGGCGCCGCCGAGATGTCTTCGTCGAAGTCGACGAAGGCCGACCACGTGCCGGTGTGCCCGAGCCCCACGCTCGTCGCGGCGATGAGCGGCTTGCGGTTGTCGACGACGTTCACCGTGAGCCGGCTGCTGGCGCTCGAGGGCGTGAGCACGCCGCCCGTGTCGGTGGCCGTGAAGGTGAAGGTGATGGGCCTGGGCACGGGGCCGTCGACGCGTGGCGAGATGAACGAGGTGACCTGCTGTGTCGGGTCAGACAGCTGCCAGTCGGCCACGCCACCATCGGGCTCGCGCTCGGGCGACCAACGGAAGGTGAAGCCCGCGTCGGGCTGCGGAGACGAGACGCTACCCGCCAGCGTGACGAGCGCTCCGACGCCCACCGTTCGTGATGGACCCGCATCGACGGTCCACTGCGGGAGCGCGCCCGTGGTGAGCGTGAAGACGGCAGGGCTCGACGCGCCGGTGAGCGTCAGCCCGTTGGTCACGGTGAGGCGCACGGTGACGGGCACCGCGGTGACGACGGGGCTTGGCATGTCGAGCTGCACGAGCCCTCCCGTGAGCGGCGTGACGACGATGCCGAGGTTCGACGGAGAGACGCTCCACGCGTAGTCGACGATGCCGGAGTTGTTCGGGTCGCTGCTGGTCGCACCACTCAGAATCACCCGCTGGCCGCCCGCGACCGAGGTGGGCACCTGGGTGATGGTGGCGATGGGCGGCACGGCGACGGGAACCTGAACCGAGACCGGCGCGCTGCGCTGACCCGCGAGGTCGACGACGCTCAAGCTGAACTTGAGCAGCGTCGGGCCCGAAGGCGCGGTGAGCCGAACGGTGGCCGCGACGGGTGAGTTGTTCGGCGAGATGGTGAGCGCTGGCCCCGCGTCCTGAGCCCAGAAGTAGGTGAGCGACGGGCCTCCGGTCGAGCGCTGGCCGCTCAACGTGAACTGCGTGCTGGGCGTGACGTACGCCGGCGCATCGAGAATGGCGGTGGGCGGTGGCGGTCCTGCGTCGACTCCAGAATCCACCCCGGCGTCGACGCCCGCATCGAAGCCGGCATCGAGACCCGCATCGAAGCCGGCATCAACACCCGCATCGAAGCCGGCATCAACACCCGCATCGAGTCCTGCGTCGACTCCGGCGTCGTCGACCCCCGCATCCACTCCCGCGTCGACACCTGCGTCGACGGGTGTACCTGCGTCGTAGCGGGGAAGACCGGCGTCGAGGCTGACGGGCTGTGAGTCACCGGGCTCGAGCGTGAGGTCGCGCACCACGACGACGGGAGCGCCGATGACGAGGTTCACCAGCGTGGCCGTTCGGTATCCCTGTTTCTGAAAGCCGAGCGAGGCGATGCCGAACCCGACGCCACGAAAGACGTAGACGCCCTGCGCGTCGGTGGTGGCGGTCGCTCCACTCGAGAGCGTCACGGTCACGCCGTCGGCTGGCACGTCGCCAGGCAACAACACGCGCCCGCGCACTTCGGCCACCATTCCGCCCGGGTCGGGCTGGAGGGCGATCTTCTTCAGCGTGAAGACCTCGGCCGCGCGCACCTCGATGCTCTCGATCTCGGCGCGGTAGCCCGGACGAAACGTCGAGATGGTGAGCAGCCCCTCGGGCAACGAGTCGAGCAGGAACGAGCCGTCGTCGGCGGTGTAGGTGAAGTACGGGCCCTCGGGCACGAGCACGCTGGTGCCTCCGTGGCCGCCCGTGGTGAGCACGTCTTGCCGCACCACCTGGCCGCGAATGGCGCCGTTGCTGCCGAGCACCACCTCGCCGAGGTTCACGATTTTGCCCGGCCCCGCGCCGAGCCCCTGGAGCCTGATGAGGCGCTGCTTGTCGAACCGGCCATCGCCCTCGATGTCGAAGCGAATCGCGATGGAGCCGGTCGAACTGCTGACGGGGCTGAGGGTGAAGGCGCCCGTGTCTTGATTGGTGCGAACGGAGACGCCGCTCCCGACGAGCTCGACGATGGCTCCCCCGGCGGGCCGCAACGAGGTCTGCCCCGGCACTGCGTACACCACCGACCCGACGACGCTCCCGCTCGGCGCCGGCGGCGGAGGACCGGGCAGCTGGAGATCGAAACAACCTGCGGCCAGCACGCAGAGCAACGCCGATACTCGTCTCAAGAAGACCCCCAAGGCCTGTCGTCGGAGCACGGCGACGGAGCCGCGCTGATACCAGCAAATGCGCTGTGGGCGAGCCTCTCCGAGCCGAACCACCGGGCGCAATGCCTCAGGGCCGGGCTGCGGCTTCGATCGCGCCCACCACGAGCCCGATGCCCGCGAGCCCCGCGACGATGGCGCACCCCAGGAGCACGGCGCCGAGGGTGGTGCGTTCGGTCTTCGCCAGCAGCCACGTGCCCGAGCCGGGCAGGAGCAGGAAGAGCACGCCCACGGCGGCGATGACGAGGTCGATGGCGCGATCACTGTCGGAGACGCTGTCGCGGAACATCGAGGCCAGCACGAGCGCGGCGCCGCTGATCGACAGCGAGGCGAGCCAGCTCACGACCACGAGAATCCACCGCAGGGCAGACATGGCGGCAGTGTACCGCCCACGGTGGCTCGAGCTCTTCCGGAAGCGGCGTTCGCGGGGAGTTTCACCGCCCCGAGTGAGTCAGAGCAGGCTGAGCAGGTACTCGTTCGGCGTGCTGAACAGCACCTCGACCGCGCAGGTGAGCCCGCCGCCCTGAAACGACGCCGACTCACCCACGAAGGTGAACGTGCCGTCGGAGCGAAGCGTCAGCGCCTTCACGTGCGCAGTGCTCGCGCCCGCGGTGGTCGGTGTCGCGCTCAGCTGCCAACCACCGGTGCTCGGGTGCGAGGTCGACGCGAGCTGCGGGTGCTCGAGCGTCCAGCCGCTCCCACTGGTGCCCTGCAGCTCGGGCACGTCTTGCGTGTAGACGAGGGTGACCGACCCGGTGAACGGCGTCGTCGCGTAGCCGAGGTCGGGAGGGAGCAACGGGTCGGTGAACGCCTCGACGACCACCACCTTGAATGCCTCGGCCTGACACGTGCGTCGCTCGATGCGCCGCGCACGATTGAACACGTCACGCGGCAGCGCCTGCGCGCGTGCAGTGGCGTTCGCCGTTCGCACGCCGTGCTCCAACGAGCGGGCCTGCTTCAGCACGATGCGTGACGGGTTCGGCGGGCCACCCGCGAGCTGCGGCCAGCCTTCGAAGACGTGCCGAAACTCGAAGTCGAGCACGAGCGTGCCGGCCTTCTGCGCCGCCGAGCGCGAGCGGTTGTCCTGAGCGAGCCAGGCCGTCGCCACCGCGTGCGCACGGGCGAACGTCTGCCGGAGCGCCGCGTCGTCCATCAACTGCACGCCCGCAGGCACGAGCGTCGAGCTGCGCAGCCTCTCGATGCGGGGTTCGCCCGGGTTCGCGGCGTCGAGCGTGACGCGGTCGATCTCGGGCAGCGCGGTCGACGTGGGGTTGGTGACGCTCACCGCCAGGTGCTGAACGTTCAGCTCCATGGTCGCGAAGTCGCGGCCCAGCGTGAACAGGAACACGCCGTTCGATTTCTCGAAGTCGTCGGCGAAGTTCGCGTGCACCACCACCGCCATGTTCCCGCTGAGGTGGTCGACGTTCTCGAGCTTGCGCTCCTCGAAGGCCTCGGCGCTCCAGTACGAGGCCCAGGTCTTCTTGAGCGCCCACTCGACGCCGTGCGTGCGGTCCGACGGCTTCGGCGCCGAGGCCGGGTCGAGGTAGCCGGTGTTGGAGTCGTACAGGCCCGCGCCGTTGAAGCCCTCGACGTCCTCCGCCGTGCTCGAGGAACGAAAGCGCAGGCCCTGCGTCTTCGCGTAGTGGCCGAACTTCGCCTGGAGCGCAGAGGTGATGGCCGTGAGCGTCGCAGGCGCGATGGGTCGCTCCCGAATGGTGCCCTTGAGTCCAGTGCCGCGCGCCAGGTCTCCGAGCGCCGTGCCCGCCGGGTGTGACGAGAGGAAGCGGTTCTTGAGCGTCGTGTCTGCCGCCGTCGTGTACGTCGAGTCGAACGCCGCGCTGCCTTCGAGCACGAGAAAGCGGCTCCGCGCGTCGTCGAGGAACATGCCGTCGGTGAGCATGACCATCAGCGTGGGCTGGAGCGGCGCGACGTGCTCGGCGTAGCTGCGAATCGAGATGCCCACGAGCGCATCGGGCGTCGCGTCGGGGGCTCCGGCCAGCAGACCCAGGTAGCCCGTCGCCTTGCCGCCGAACGCGGGCCGAACGGTCTCGGCGTCGGAGAGTGACAACGCGCGCAGGTCGGCCGTGTACGGCAGCGTGGAGACGTCGACCTGCGTGACGGCCACCAGCGGCTTCACCATCAGGCTCTGCCAGATCTGCAGCTGGCCGTCGGTGATCTGCTTCACGATGAGCTGATCGGGAGCGCGGGCGCTCATCACGACGGGCTCCCGGTAGTACGCGAGCGTCTCGAGCTCGGCGTCTTCGAAGACGCCGGCGCGGTACACGTTGGGAATGCCGCGGTTGCGCGCGAGCAGGTTGAAGTGCGCGAGCGGCGTCTGCGGAACGGCGGTCACCACGCCGCTGGCCGGTGGAAGAACGTCGGGAACGTCTTCGAGCATCAGCAGCGAGCTCGACTTCGCGCTCTCGAGCGAGGCGCCAGACTTCAGCCGCAGCAGCCGGCCCGCCGTGAGGCCCGCGCTGTACACCTCGACCTCGCCGGGAACCGTGAGGTCCTTCTGGCGAAGAATGCGGTCGTGAAACCGCAGCTTCCCCTGCTCGAGCGTCTGCGCGAACGCCTCCTGCGTGGGCGACCGCACGAGCCACCACACGTTGTTCGCGACCTCGGGCGGAACGTTCGCCAGCACGGCCTCGAAGAACGTCACCAACTCCTCGTGCGTGACGGCGTCGCCGAACTCGAGCTGAAAAGCCCAGCGCTCCGGGCGGGGACCCTTCGCGGCGACGTGCATGAGCGTGCCGAGCCCGAACGAACGTGGTCGGCGGTAGAGCGCGAGGTCGTAGAAGGCGGGCAGGTAGAGGCGGCCGTCGTCGACCCACTGCATGCCGAGCGGCAGCGCGAGCGAGGCCTTCGCCCACGCGTAGATGTCGGCGACGGTCGCGAACTGCTGGCCCGTCACCGGTCGCAGGCTCTCGACGCCCGGCGCCGGCTGGCCGTTGAGCAGGCGGAACATCAGCCACTCGTCGTGCAGCTTGTAGAAGTGGTTGTCGTAGAACGAGATGGTCGGGTGGCTGACGAACTCGCTGATGACGAACTTCGTCTCGGCGCGGCCGTGTGCCTCGATGGAGAGCTGCTCCCAGGTCGCGAGCGAGTCGATGCTCGGGCGGGTGTGGTCGTCGAAGCCTGTGGTCGGTTGCAGTGGAGGCGTGCACGCCAGAACGAACGGAAGGACGAGCGCCGGGAATCTCACGGCCGTCCTGGAAGCAAGCGCTGCTCCAGTGGGGAGGGCAGTGCCTGTGCGGTGTTGTCGGTGAGCCCCTCAGTTTTCCGTGGCCCGTCGGGGCCTTCGTCGTCGAAACACGGTGGCCGCCTCATTCGTTTCGCGCTTTTCTGCGGGTCGATCGGCCGGCGATCGACGGAGACTCCGCATGCGCCGCCTGGCCCTTCTCGCGTTCACCACCTTCTCTGCGTGTCAGTGCCTGCAGCCGGTCGACGAGCGCGCCGATGCGGGCCGTGTGGCCGACGCGGGCGCGCGCGATGGAGGCTTCGACGCCGGGGTGACGCTCGATGCGGGGCCGCGCGACGCGGGCATGAGTGATGGCGGCGTCGAATGCACCACGGCGGCCGACTGCCCGGTGACCGGCGTGATGCAGCAGTTCTGCGGCGGGCTCCGCTCGGCGTGCGTGAACAACCGTTGCCTGCTCGAGTGCCCAGTGCCCGACGCGGGGCTGCGCACCTGTCAGAGCAACACCACCGAGTGTCTCTCCTGCGATGGCGCCACCCGGCAGTGCGCGATGTGTGACGCGCGCGTGTGTCTGTTCACGGTCGACCCGGTGCGCGGCAGTTGTCCCGCGCCGTTCGACGACGTTCAGCCATTCAGGGTGCAGCCCTTCAGCGGTCGCTGCGGTGGCGGCATCATTCGCGACGGTGGCGTCGACGGCGTGTGGGCCGGCACGCTGGGCTTCGGCAGAATTCTCTTCGACATTCCCGCGCTCGGCGGCACGTGCCTGGGCAGCCCGTTGTTCACGCAGGTGCCGCGCACGTTGATCAGCTGCCCCGCGTGCACCTTCGTCGCCGAAGGCTGTGAGTGACGGTCACGGCTTTTCGTGTGCGGGAACGAGATCGTCGACGCGCTCGCCGCGTTTCCGAATCGCGATGCGGCAGTGTGTACGGCCCGGGGTGGCCTGCGAGTCGAGCACGATGAACTGACCTCCTGCGGCCTCGACGAGCGCACGGTCGTAGGCCATCAGGCGGTGGCAGGCGTGCACGTCGCCGGTGCCGCGGAGCGGGCAGTGCACGCTGATCTCTCCGTAGGCGGTCTCGGGCGTGTTGGCGGTCTGTGTTTCGACGTTCGTGACGTGGGCGGTCTTCCTCGACGCGAGCAGCCGCTCCCACTCGGAGCCGATGGCCGCGGCAGTGGGCTCGACCGGTCTGGAGCCCCGCACCCACTTCGTGAGCGTGACGAACGCGGGCGTCAGCAGCCGCTGCTCGAGCACCCGAAGCCGGGAGCGCGTGAGCGCGGCGTTCACGGCCAGCCCCGCCGAGAACACCTTGCCGAACGCCCGTCGCAGCATCGAGGCCATGTCTGCTCCTGATCAGCTCAAGATGTTGTTCTTCGCCGTCAGCGCAGGCGGAGGCGTCTCGCCGAGCAGCTCCCGCAGGTCGATCTCGATGGTGCGCGCCATGGAGCTGATGGGCACGTCGTTGGGCCCGCCCATGAAGGGGTTCTCTGACGCCTCGCCGATCTTCTCGAGCATGTGGAAGATCCACGAGACGATCGCCGAGCTGGGAATGGTCACCCACACGAAGTTGGGCCCCAGCTTGTGAAACTCGGGCAGCAACGCGAAGGGGAGCGCGGCCACGAGCGCGGTCTTGAAGTAGCCGTTGAGGGTCGCGAACTGGCGCGGGTAGGGGAAGTTCTTGATGCGCTCACAGCGGCCCTGGCAGTCGTAGAGCGCGGCGATGGTGCGCTCGAGCTCGACGAAGCGCAGCTCAGAGAGTTCTCCGCTCGCAGCGAGCGTCGCGACGGCCTTCGACTGCGCGGCGAGCGTGTGCGTGGCGCGGTTCTTCGTGGCGATGACGCGGGCGTGCTCGACCTCGGGCAAGAGCGCCTTCAGCTCGGTGCTCAGGTCGCCCTGCCACTCGGGCACGTCGTAGAAGTGCTGGTAGCTCTTGTTGTCGTGACGATCGACGGTCTCCCACGTGCGCTTCTCACGCAGCTGAAAGCGCAGCGCCGTCAGCCAGGCGAGGTGCCGCTCGATGAGCTGCTTCTTCACGGTGGCGTTCGCGGTCGGCATGTCGAGCGTCTGCACGGCCCAGGTGCGGCTCAAGTTGATGATGGAGCCCCAGATCTGCCGCGCCTCCCACAGCCGCCCGTAGGCCGCGTTGTTCTGAAAGCCCGTGACGAAGGCGACAGCGGTGCCGACGAGCGCCACCGGTTGCCACGGCAGCACCAGCCAGTGCTGGTCGAACACGGCCCGGGCGACGGTGGGCACGGTCGCGACGACGAGGAAGAGGACGATGGCGAAGCGCGTCCACGCGAGGACTTCGCGCAGGGAGTACTGCTTTCCGGCGTGCATCCGGCGCAGATAGCAGGCTGCTCAGCGCGCTGCCGCGGTTCACATGTCGAAGTCGGGCCGCGACGCGATGATGCTCTGCCACTGCTCCAGCGACGCGAGCCGCTCGGCCGACGGGCCATCGGCGAAGTAGCCGAAGTTGTCTCCGAAGGTGCGCGACAGCTCTTCGATGGCCGACAACCGCAGGTCGAAGTCGTCACTCGCGAGTGCCTCGACGAGCCACTCGATGCGGCGCTGCGAGCGGGCGCGGGCGTACCAGGCCGTCCACGCGCGCGGCTGCGGGCCGAAGTTGCTGCGGGTGATTTCCTTGAGCGCCTCGGCGGCCGACGTCGCCACCAGCTCGTCGTCACTGCCCGTGAGGTTGATGAGCCCGTCGATGGCTTCACGGTCGTGCAGCACGCCGAGCGCGCGCGCCGCCAGCGAGCGCCGCAGCGGGTCGGTCGACGCCAGCTCCTGGCGCAGCTCGTACATGCGCGACTGAAACGTGGGCAGGTAGCGCAGCGACGTCGCCGCCGCGCGCGCCGCCGACGAGATGTCGGGCTCGAGGTCGAACAGGCCACGCAGCACGCCGTCGATGACCTCGGGGTAGCGCAGCGCTCCGGCCGTGAGCAGCGCCAGGTAGCGCGCGTCGGAGTCGGACGAGTCGAGAATCGGCGCGATGGCCACGGCCGCGGGGTGACCGAGCCGCGTGAGCGCTCCCGGAATCGGGCCCAGCTCGTCGGGCTCTGGCAGCTCCACCACCGGCAGGCGCGACCAGCCCGTCGGCCCGGGGAAGGCGTGGGCCAGCGCTCCGGCCGAAGCCTCGGGCGTCTTCATCAGCTCGAGCATCGCCATCGAGCGCTCGCTCGGGTCGGGGCCCGTCAGCAACGAGATGAGCCCGTTGAACCACTCGGCATCGGCGGGCACGTCGCCGGTCGACGCCATCGGCTCCTGCTGCGGCAGCAACGCGGCCTCGGCGAAGGCCTGCGGCGCCTTCGGGTTCTGTTTGCGGAACAGAATGAGGTCGTGGAACGCGGTCGGCAGGTCCTGACAGAAGAGGATGAAGTCGGCGAGGCGGCGCTGCGAGACGGGGCGAGACCCGCAGTCGCCGTACAGCATCGCCACCAGCCGTGACTGCACCTCGACTGGCCACACGAACACCGTGCGCGGCGCGCGGCCCAGCAACGCAAGGTAGTGCTGCGTCAGCGCATCGGGCGGCAACGGGCCGACGTAGCTGCCTCGCGTGAGCGCCACCGTGCGGAACACGCTGGCGGCGTCGAGCGGCACCGCGAGCTGTCGAACGGCCTCGGCGTCACCACCACGCGAGTCCCAGCCCACGGCCGCGCCGCGCACCACCGCGAAGGCCGAGACGAACTCGAACGCGCGGCGGCCGTACTCGAGCACCACGTTGATGAGCGCGTCGCGGTCGGTCGTCGTCTCCTTCAGCGACTGCCGGGCCTGCGCGAGCGTCCACTCCGTCGCGCTCGACGGCGCGAGGCCTGGAGGCGCGGGGTAGACGGGCTGCTGCGCCGCGATGGCGGCCGACGACTGCGGCCAGGCGGGCGAGGCTCCGGGTGGAGGCACCTGCCACGACTCCTGCGCCGGCACCTCGGGCAACGGCGCGGGCGCGGCGGGCGGAGCGACCTGGCTGTACGGCTCCGTCAACGGAACCACGCCGGTCGAACCGCGTGGCGTCGAGGCGCGCGGCGGCACAGCTGCGGGCGGAGGCACCGCCATGGCGCCGGTGAACGACGGCGGTGGGCGCGTGGGCTTCGGCAGCGCGGGTGGTGGCTCGGGCGGAACGGTGGGCGGCGGCGCTTCGGGCGCCTCGAGCATCGCGTTCACGTCGGAGAAGTCGGTCTCGTCGGCGGCGACGGTCGCGCCGAGCGGCTCGGGCTCGGGCGGCGTGGGGCGCGCTTCGGGCGGGTGCTCGGCCGTCGGCGGCATCGGCACCGGCGCGGGCTTCTTCGTCGTGGGCTTCGCGGCGGGCTGAACGAACGCTCCGGTGCCACGGCGAGCGTCGGCTGGTTGCACCTTCTCGGGTGGTGGGCGCGCGGCCGACGCTGGCTGCACCCACGAGGGGCCGACCGGCGCCATCGACGGCGGGGGCGGGGGAGGCGCCGACGTTCGTGGCGGTAGCACTCCGCCGGGAAACACCATGGCGTGCTGAGCGCCGTCGGTCGTCGAGAGCTGCTTTGCGAAGTTCGCGTAGCCCTTCAAGTCGAGCACGCGCGTCGAGTCGTGCTCGTCGAGCGGCACGGCCTGCGCGCCCGAGTCGTCACCACCACGCGCGTAGCGGGAGTAGGCGGTCGGGTCGATGACGGTGGTGTGGTGCTCTTCGCCTTCACCCAGCGGCACCGCGTCGCTCGCCACCACCACGCTCGGCTCGTCGACGACTTCGATCTTCTTTTTCTTCTTCTTCGGCGCCGTCAGCAGCAGCGGCACGTCGTCGATGCCGTCGAGGCTCCGCTCCACCACCTCCACCGACAACGAGTCCGTCTCGCCACCGATGAGCGGGTTCTCGTCGACGTCGGGAACGGGCGGCTTCGAGGGAGCGTTTTTCGAGGGCGCAGGTTCGGGCGACGGGCGCGGCGGCTCGGGACGTGACGGGTCGAGCTGCTTGAGCACGCGCGCCACCATCGGCTCGAGCGGCTGGCCATAGATGACGGCCTGCCAGTCACGTACGCGCGCTTCGATGGCGACCCACAGCTCGAGCTTTCGCCCCAGCAGAAAGCCGACGTCTTTGAGCTGCGAGGTGGGCACCGGGTACGCGCAGGCGACGTGCAGCGTCTGCCCGTCGAGCGACAACGGCACCACGCCGAGCTGCTTCGACATCTTGTACGGCATCAACGGCCCGGCTTCGGTGTTCGGCTCGAAGTCAGCGAGGTTCACCAGCCGAATGCCGCTGACGTCGCTGATGGCCTGCAGCACGCCCGTCTCCGAGATGGCGTTGAGCGAGAGCAGCGACGTGTCGAGCCCGACCTTCGACTTCTCGGCGCGTTTGAGCGCTTCGTCGACGAGGCGGGCCGAGACGAGGCCTTTCGCCATCAGGTGCTGGGCGAGGCGTTGGGCCATGAGCGGTGGTTCGTTCTAGCGCGACCGCGTCAAACCGCGGCCTTCAATCGCACCACGAAGGTCGACGTCAGCTTGTCGTGCAGCGTCTGCCCCCGGCGGTCGAACAACGCCAGCCAGAAGCCCGAGAGGAAGAGGACGAAGCTCGCGAGCGAGAGCGCGGCGCGAACCAGCGCCCGGCCCGCGTGCGGAGCGTGGCCCGACGCGTCGACGAGGTGAATGCCGAGCAGCCGGCGGCCGGGCGTGCGGCCTCTCCAGAGGAACGCGAAGAGCGTCGTGTAGACGAAGGCGACGAAGCCGACGACGCCCAGGCCGGGCAGCGCGACCTTCAGCAGCAGCGAGGGGCTCGGCTTGCCGATGACGGCGAGCGCGGCCGCGAAGAAGCCACCCACCACGACGCCGATGACGATGAGGTCGAACACCCACGCGAAGCTGCGGCGCCAGAGCGAAGCGGGCGTCGCGAGCACGTCACCTTGCAGCGCCTCTTCCTCCGACTCCGCGGGTTCGCTCTCGGGCGCTTCGAAGGCGGGCACTTCACCGAAGTCGGGCGTGACGGCGGGCATCGGCGCGGGCTGGTGCTGGTCGAGTACTCGCGTCGGGCCCGGCGGGGGCGCGGGAGCGTTCGTCTCCTCTTTCGTCGAGACGACCGGCGTGTCGCGGCGCTCGGCGTACGGCCCGGGAATTCCCGGCTGCGTCACCACCAGGTGGCTCGGCATGCGCTGAGGCAGCTCGGAGAAAGCGGGCTGCACCTGCTGGCGCGGAACCGCGGGGCGGTTGGGCGTGGTGGTGAACTCCTCGGGCGCGTCGGTGGCGGGCGAGGGCGTGGCGACCGGAACGTGGGCGGGCGCGTACGAGGGCCGCTGGGTGTGCCCTGAAGGAGCCGTGGCGCCCTGCATCGGGTTCGCCGCCGTCAGCTTCACCGGCTGAACGGGAATGGTGGGCGCGTCGATGATGGGCTCGGGGGCCGTGGGTCGTGCGGCCGCCCAGTCGGTCGGTGAAGGCGGCGCCTGGCGGGGAGCAGCGGGCGGGAGCGGGCGGGCGGGGAGCGCGGCAGTGCGCGTCATCGGTGGCGCAGCCGGGTGCGCATTCGGCGGGCGCGCGGCGACGGGCGCAGCTTGCGGAGCGGGCGCACGAGGCGGCGGCGGGCGAGCGGCAGGTGCGGCACCGGGCAGTGGAACGGGCGCGGCGGCGGCGCGAGGAGGCGGCGGCGCGGGGCGCGCTTGCTGCGGGGCGGGGGCTGGCGCTTGAGCGCGCGCCTGGAGACCGGGCGGAATCTGCTGCACCGGCGAGCGGGTGACTTGTGGTGCCGGCGGCGCGTTCGCGGGAGCCGCGGTGACCTGCAGCGGCGGCCGCGCCTGGGCCATCGCGCGCTGTGGCGTCTGCGTGGTGGCGGCGAGCTCGAAGTGCGTCGGCTCGCGGGCGGGGTTGCCCGGCGTGACGGTGCCAGGCGTCGATGGCGTCTTGGTTCGCGGCGGCGCGGCGGGCGGCGGCCTGGCCAGGAACGGCCCCGGAATTCCCGGCTGCGTCATCGCGGCCTGCGGCCCTGCGGTCTGCGTCTTCAGCTCTTCGAAGGACGGCGCCTGACGGTTGCGGCGATCGAGGTTCAGGTCGCGCTGGAGGATGTCGGGGGTCTGCTCCGGCGCGGGGTCGAGCGGCTTCTTCGGGTCGTTGCTCACACGGTGATGAGACGACGACTCTGTGAAGTGCGCAAGAAAACCTACAGCGTCCTACACGATTGGCTGATCACGGCCTGATCAGCCCAGCAGCCCCTCGAGGTGGCGAATCACCGCCAGCGCTGCGAGGGCCGCGGTCTCGGTTCGCAGCACGTTCTTTCCCAGCGTCACGGCCTGCGCGCCACGTTCGACGAGGGCCGCGACTTCTTCTCGATCGAGCCCACCTTCGGGGCCAATGACGAGCGCGATGGGCTGATCAGCCGACAGCGCCTCGAGCGCCCGCGAGAGGGGCAGCGCCTTCTCGGCTTCGTCGAGCACGAGCACGGCGGTGCCGGGCAGCGAGAGCTCATCGAGCGAACACGGCTGCATCACCTCGGGCACGTCGGCGCGGCCACACTGTCGGGCGGCCTCCTCGACGATGCGGCGCCAACGCTCGAGCTTCTTCTCTTCCTTCCCCTCGAGCTTCACGACGCTTCGTCGCGCGGCGGCGGGCAGAAACGCACTCGCGCCCAGCTCCGTTCCCTTCTGCAGCACGAGCTCGAGCTTGTCGGCCTTGGGCACGCCTTGAACGATGGTGACGCGCCGGGGCTCGGGCATCGCGCGCGCGACCCCGAGCTCCATGGTCAGCGCGCTCTCCTTCACCGCCACGACCTTCGCGTCGAACGCCTGGCCGTGCCCGTCGAACACCTCGATGGCGTCGCCTTCCTTCACGCGCAGCACGACGGCCAGATGATGAAACGCCGGGCCCGTCAGCTCGAGCGCTCCCTGCGCCGCGCCGGGAACGAAGACGCGCTTCATGCCCTGGCCAGGTCGAGACGAATCCACTCGCCTTCGATGACTTCACCCACGCTCACGAGCCCGCGCGACAGGTACGCCTGCTTCACCTCGTCGGCCTGGTGCACGAGCACGCCGGCCATCACCAGCCGGTGCTTCACCTTCGGCGCGATGAGCGGCGCGAGCGCGATGAGCGTGTTCGCGAGAATGTTGGCGAGCACGAGGTCGAACGTTCCGGGAATCTGCTCGAGGGTCTTCTCCGACAGCTCGATGCCCGTCAGCCCGTTCTCTTCGGCGCACTCCTTCGCGAGCTCGACCGAGACGGGGTCGTTGTCGACGGCGATGGTGAGGCCGCTGCCGAGCTTCTTCGCCGCGAACGCGAGCACGCCGGTGCCCGTGCCGACGTCGAGCACCGAGCAGCCCGCGTGCGTCTTCATGAACTCGTCGACCGCCGCGAGACACAGCGACGTCGTCGGGTGGTCGCCGGTGCCGAACGCCATCTTCGGCTCGATGAAGAGACACACCTTGTCGGCGGGCGCGGTCGCCTTCTCCCACGGCGGGCCGACCCACAACCGGCCGACGGTGACCGACTTGATGCGCTCGCGCCAGGCGACGCTCCAGTCCTGCTCGACGACGGGCTCGACGACGATGGCCGCCTGGGGAACGTGCTCTTTCACTGCGGCGACCGCTTCGTCGGCGTTCTCCTGGTCGTCGTAGAAGGCGACGATGATGGCCTCGCCCTTCTTCGGAGCGCGTACGTCGGGCAGCTGCGGCGTGGTGCCGTCACGCACCTCGAGGCCGGCAGCGCCAGCCTCGGTGAGCACGGTTTGAATCCACTCCGACTCGGCTTCGGGAACGTCGACGGTCACGGACAGCCAGGACATGGCCGCCCCTTACCTTGCGGGCCGGAGCGCGTCACCGCCTTGCCTGTCGAGGGTGGTCGCAGTTTGAAGCGGCGCATGGCCGTCGAGCACCTGCAGCTTCGCACTGGCGTTCGCGTTCGCGGCAGCGTCGAGGGCAGCCGCGCGTGGCTGGAGGTCGAGCGGACCGAGGGCACGACGAAAGTCGCAGTGGCCGAATGGAGTGGCGGTATCGGGGGCCTCGAGCTCGTCGTCTCACCCGATGAGCGGTTTCTGGCCGTGTTCCTCTTCTCCGGTCAGAGCTCTCAGGGGTACGAGCTCTTCTCGCTCGAACCAGTGGTGCGGGTCGGCGGTCTGCCCGAGACGCAGGGTCACGGGAGCGCGCCGTGCTTCTCTCCCGACGCCCGGTATGTCGTCTCGCTCATCGACGTGGTTCCGCGCCTTCGCGTGACGGGCGCCTTCTTCGAGGAATGCCAGGACGACGCGTCCGACGAACGCGCCGTCGTCGACCTCGCGCAGCTGTTCGTCCATCGCCTCTCGTCGCCCGAGCTCGTGCAGCGCTTCGCCGTCGGAGTCGAGCTCCCGCTCTCGACGGACCTCGACGCCCTGCTCGATTGGGATCGCTACGACGCCATCGGGTTTCGGGGTGACGAGGTGACGCTGCGATTGCCGTCGGGAGCGGGCCTCACCAGTGAGGTGCACCGCATCCCACTCCCGCCCGTCGCAGACATCACCGTCATTCAGCGCTGATCACTTCGCGGCGAGCGAGAGGCACGCCTTCATCACGGCGTCGCGCGCGGCCTTGCTCGACTCGTTGCGCGAACACTCGATGACGGTGGCGCCGACCTTCTTGCGCACGACCGCGCCGTACAGCGGCGACTTGTCCATCATGCTCTCGCCTTCGAACTCGAACACCCAGCCGTCGGCCGTCTTCTCGTTCTTCGAGAACGCCTTGAAGCCGTTCGTCATCTTCTTCACCTCTTCGACGGCGCCTTCGTAGGTCGAGGGGTAGGCGTCGGTGACCGTGTTCACCATCACCGTGTACGAGTAGTCCTCGGGGGCGACCGAGTAGTTGGTCGCGTCGGCCGACGAGTCTTCGGCCTTCGAGCCGGCCGGCATCTCGATCTTGGCGTTCAGCTTCTCGAGCACCACCCACGACGGTGCCGCTGCGGCAGGCTTGGGTGCTTCGACGGCCTTCGGTGCTTCGGCCGCGGCCTTCGGAGCCTCGGCGGCAGGCGCGTCTTTCTTGCAACCAACGAGGAACGACGAGGCGACGACGGCGGCGATGATGACGTGCTTCATGAGAAAGAGCCCTCCCGGCTCGGGTGTGTGAATCGAGTGGACCCACGGAGCGGGCTGCGAGTGCAGCTTCTCCGGGGTTTCGTTCACAGACGCCTCGAGCTGCGGCGGCTTTGCGTCAGTAATCGTCCGACGAGGGGACGAACCCGGGCACCTCGCGGAAGACACCCGTCGGCCGGTAGGTGACGACTGGCGCTTCAGGCACGAAGCGCTCGACGAAGCGCTCCCGCCACGGCACCCCGGGCGCGGTGTCGGCGACGAGCGCCTGCGCGAGCGTCTCGAACTCGGCGCGGCGCTCGAGGCTCGGGTGCGTCATCAGCAGCACCGCCGTCGAGAAGCGAAAGTCTGACGAGGCGCGGTCGAGGGAGCGGCTGCGCTCGATGGGCGTGACGAGCTGCGCTCCCGTCGCGTCGACGAGCGTGACGACGCCCAGCGTGCTGCCCCAGCGGAGCGACTGGTCGACCTCGAGGAACAGGCTGCGCGACGCGCCCGTCGTCAGCTCGGCGAACTGCACCCGCAACGGCACGCCCGGCGCACGCCAGCGGTAGTCGGTCTGCGGGCGCCAGCCCGTCGTCTCGCTGTCGAAGAAGACGATGGTCGCTTCGGCGAGGGGTGGCACCACGCCGGTACGACTCGCCTGCACCGTCACCCGCACCAGCGTCGCCCCCCACGAGAGCGGAGAAGGAACGGCTTCGGTCTCGATGCGCAGCGGCGACCGCTCCGGGCCCGGCACCTCGGAGGGGAACGCGTTCACCCAGCCCAGCGCGTCTTCGTGGCCCGTTCCCGACTCGAGGAGCGCGCTCCCGTCTCGCACCACCACCAGCTCGGGCGGGGCTTCGGTTCTCACGCGCTCGGGCTCTGGCACCGTCGTCACCACCACCGCGAGCGCCAACCCGACCACCGAGATGCCCAACATCGCTACCGTCGCGCGCGTCATCGCAAGTGCTCCTTTGCGGCGCCGTTCGAAATACCCTGCCGCGGATGGTCGACCTCGACGCCTACTTCCGAAGACTTGGCTACGGCGGCAGCACCGCCCCCGACCGTCCCACCCTCGATGCACTCTGCGCCGCGCACGTGCAGGCGATTCCCTTCGAGAACCTCGACGTGCTGCTCGGCCGCGGCATCGACCTCTCGGACGAAGCGGTCGACCGCAAGCTGCTGCACGACGGCCGGGGCGGGTACTGCTTCGAACACAACACGCTGTTCGCGCGCGTGCTCACCGCGCTCGGGTTTCAGACTCAGCTCGTCAGCGCCCGGGTTCGACTGCAGCGCCCTCGCGACTTCACGCCACCGCGCACGCACGTCTTCAACGTCGTCACGCTGAACGGTGAACGGCTGGTCGCCGACGTGGGCGTGGGTGGTTTGTCTCCGACCGCGTCGTTCCGCCTCGACACCGACGATGAGCAGCCGACCCCACACGAGCCACGCCGCCTCGTGCGGGAGCATGGGCTGCTCTTTCACCAGGTGAAGCTCGGTGAGACCTGGGCCGACGTCTGGGAGTCGACGCTCGAGCTGATGCCGCCCATCGACCGCGAAGTCGCCAACTGGTTCACCAGCGCGCACCCGCAGTCGCACTTCCGCAACCGGCTGCTCGCGGCGAGAGCGCTGCCCGAGGGCGGCCGCGTCACCCTGCTGAATCAGGAGCTGACGCTCCGCACCCGCGCTGCCGTCGAGACGACGACGCTTCCCACGCCTGATGCGCTGCTCGAGGTGCTCGCGACGCATTTCTCGCTCCGGTGTCCGCGGGGCACCCGCTTCGAGGGCCCGCCGTTCGCGTGGAACGTCAGTACTGGTAGTTCGCCGCCGACGGCGCGTTGACGAGCCCTTCGCCCGAGAGCGCACGGTTCAGCAGCGCGACGAACTCACGTCGCTCGGGCCAGTCCGACGCAGCCGTCTCGGCGAGGGCCTTCGCTTCACGCAGCGTCACCCCGGCGTTCGTATTGCCACGCAGCACGTCTGCCGCCATCGCCACCGCCGTCGCGAACCGGAAGTCGGCCGTCGCTTCGTTCACCGAGCGGGCCAGCACGCTCTGCGGCACGCGCGTCGTCAGCTCGAACGGCTGGTCGTTCGCCGGTTGTTTGCCCCGCACCGAGATGGTGCCCAGCGTGCCCGGGTTGCCCGTCAGCTCGAGCTCGTACAGCGCCGTCACCGTGTGGCCTGCGTGCAGCTCGCCACCGTCGACGGCGTCGTTGCGAAAGTCCTCGTCGCGCACGTCGCGGTTCTCGTAGCCGAGCAGGCGGTAGCGCCGCACCACCTGCTGGTCGAACGCCACCTGCACCTTCACGTCTTTCGAGATGACCTGGAGCAGCGAGGGCAGGTTCGACTGGCCGAAGACGCGCTCGAGCTCGGCCGCACCGTCGATGTACAGGCTCTGCCCGTTGCCCTTGTCGGCGAGCTGCTCGAGCGCGTGGTCGCGGTAGTTGCCCATGCCGAAGCCCACGGTGGTGAGCGTCACGCCGTCGTGCACGAAGTTCTGAACGCTCGAGAGAATGGTGGTCGAGCTCGTCGCCCCGATGTTCGCGTCACCGTCGGTGAAGACGAGCACGCGTGACTCCACGCCCTCTCGCACACCCTTCACGGCCTCGCGGTAGGCGAGCACCATGCCGCTCTCCATCGCGGTACCGCCGCCGCTCGAGAGGCCGTCGATGACGCGGTGAATGACGCTCTTTTCGTCGGCGTTCGTCGCGCGCAGGCGCAGGCTGGTGTCACCGGCGTAGGTCGCGATGGCCACCGTGTCGCGCTCGTCGAGGCCGTCGACCAGCAGGTGCATCGACTTCTTCGCGAGCTCCAGGCGGTCGGGGCCGGCCATGCTGCCCGAGGTGTCGACGAGGAAGACGAGGTTCGCGGGTTTGCGCTCGGCGTTGCCGAAGCGACGGCCCTGCA
This sequence comes from Archangiaceae bacterium, assembly GCA_016879935.1. GTDB lineage: Bacteria > Myxococcota > Myxococcia > Myxococcales > Myxococcaceae > Xiheimicrobium. Next base: position 33,102 of record JAACJQ010000164.1, read on the forward strand.
GCGAGACCTTCAGCAGCGTGCGGCCGGCGGTGAAGGGAGACGGCGCGCCTTCGGCGTGAATCGCCCACGGAGCGTTCTTCGGGGCCTCGAGGTGGTAGCGAAACGCGTTGACCCACTCCTCGACTCGGACGGTCGAGGGCTCGACCCGGAACCCACCCTGCAGCTGCCGACGCGCGTAGGTGTACGAGGCCGTGTCGACGTCGATGGCGAAGGTCGAGAGCGCGTCGTGGTCGGCCGTCACGAGCTGGTTGGGCGCGGCGGCCTGCTGAACGGGTGCCGGGGCGTACCCCGCGCCGCCGTACTCCGCGGCGCCGAACGTCTTCAGCGACTTCTTCAGGTCGACGCCGGCCGCGCGGAAGGACTGTGTCGCTGGCGTGACGAGCTCTTCTCCCGCGAGCCCATCGGCGCTGGCACCGAACAGCCGCCTGAGGTTGTCGCCGAAGAGCGACAGCGCTCCCAGCACGACGACCGCCGTGAGCCAGCTGCCCATCACCCACTTCATCCACGAGTTGGTCATTTTCATACGGCCATTGTCGTGAGGGCGCGGCCACTCGTCTGTCGGGCAACGGGAGGTCCTCCCGATGACGGTCGGTCATCTGACGGATGCGGGGCGGGCTACAGTGCCTCGCGTGCGTGCGCTCCCGGTCGTCATCGTGTTGCTCTCCTGTGCTGGCCCCGAAGCGCCCGACGTCGCCGTGTGCCGCGACATCATCACGCGCGTCTGCCTCGGCCCCATCTGTGAACCCGTCACCACGAAGCTCGGCGTCGACGCGACGAACTGTGAAGCGACGCTGCTGATGAAGTCGGGTTGCGGCAACGAGAGCTTCGCGTTCACCACGCCGACCCGCGCGCAGGTGCTCGACTGCCGCGTGCCCCTCCTGCGGCAGGGCTCCTCACAGAAGGTGAAGCCGTCGTGCGCCGACGTCGCCGAGGTGTTCACCGATTGCCCCGACCTCGTGCGCTTCCTCGGAGGCACGCGATGAGGCGCGCACTCCTCTTCTTCTGTGCCGGCCTCGCCGCCTGTGCGCCCATCGAGAAGACGGTGCGCACCGAGCGTGGGCCGCTGTTGCGCTCGTTCACCCGCCCGATGGTCGTCGAAGGTGGCCTGGCCGCCGAGGTTCAGGTCGCGTGGCCCAGGCTCGAGGTGCAGGTGAAGTCGAGCGACCTGTGCCGTGAGGTGTCGGTCGACGAGTACGCGGAGGAGCGCATCACCGAGCGCTCGGCTCCGGCGGCGGGCGCGGCGTTCTCGACCGGCGTCGCCACCACGCTGGCGTCGGCGGCGTTGTTCGGCATCTCGTTTCTCTTGAGCAACTCGCCCGACACCACCGTCATCGACACCACGGGCCGCTTCGGCCCGCCGCCGCGCACCATCATGCAGGGCTGGTCCATCGTCGCGCTCGCCATCGGGCTGCCCGCGCTCGCAGTGGGCGGCATCGCGTTTCTGCGCACGGGCGAAGACGTCGAGCAGCGGCGCGTCGAGCAGGAGACCGGCCAGAAGGACACCGTCTGCAACGTTCGCAACGCGACGGGCGCGGTCCGGTTCATCGGCGCGCGGGGAGAAGTGGCGGTCGCTCCGCTGGTCGAGGGCGTGAGCAGCGTCGACGCGAGCAGCTTCAAGGGCGCGCCCGAAGACCTGATGCTCGCCGACAAGGCCATCACGCTCGACGAGCGCGGCGTGCTCACGCTCGGCGCCTTCGCGGCCTGCGTGCAGCTCGAGGCCGAAGGCGCGCGTGCCCCCGAGTCGCTCGGTGACGGCGCGCTGCTCGCCCGCGTCGACCGCATGAAGAACTGCCGTCAGGTTCGGGGTGACGCGCTCGCCGAGCCGCTCCAGGCCGCCGAGGCCGAGGTCTCCCGCCGTCGTCAGACGGGTACGCCAGGCGCGTTCGCTCCCGGGCCCTCGGTCGCGTCGTTCGAAGAGGCCGTCTCGGCCTACGCGCCCAGGCTCACCTTCAAGGCCGGCTCGGCTGACCTTGCCAGGCTCGATGCCCCCGACACGCTCAACGGGCAAGCCGTCTTCATGCAGGGCGTCGTCTCGTCGGGCCTGGCCGAGAACATCGGCGTGCTGCAGCTCGGGGCGCGCGAGGTGTTCGTCTTCATCCCTCCCAGGCGCTCGTGGAGCGGTGACTTCGGCAACGGCGCCCGCGTCGAGGCCGTGGCGGTGATGGCGGGCTGGCAGACGGTGGGCGACAAGACCCTGCCGCTCGCCAGGCTCGTGTGGATGCGAACCGCGTTCTGAGGTCGCACAACACTTCTTCAAAATCGTCAGCGTGACCGCAACCGGCTGGATCTGCTCTGTCTGATCAGGCCGGAGCGGTGTCGGTGCACGCCTACCCAAACGTTTTGTTGAGGGTTGGTTAGTCATTCGCTACTAACGAATGGCGTTAGGAACCACTGACTAACCAACTCCCTCATGGCCCGGCCCCGCACCATCACCGACGAGCAGATTCTCGGCACGATGCGCTCGTCCGTGCTCGAGCATGGGCCTGCGGTCTCGCTCGACCTCGTGGCCGAGAAGCTGGGTGTGACGGGCCCCGCGCTGCTCAAGCGCTTCGGCTCGCGCCAGAAGCTGATGATCGAGGCGCTCAAGCCGCCCGAGATTCCCACCTGGGTCGAGCAGCACCGCGCCCTCGATGGTCGCCCGCTTCAGGAGCAGCTCGAGACGCTCTTCACCGACATCTGGACCTTCTTCTCCGAGGCCGTGCCCTGCGTGATGGCGCTGCGTGAGAGCGGCATCGAAGACCAGCTCTGGCAGAAGGCCGTGGGGCCGGGGCCGCTGCGTGGCCTCACTGCGCTCGTGAAGTGGCTCGAGCTGGCGCAGGGCGAAGCGCTCATCGACAGCGACGACCTCGAGACCGCCGCCTACACGATGCTCGGCGCGCTCCACATGCGCACCATCACCACCCACATCACCCGGCAGTCGATGGCCACCCGCCACCACCGCCACCACCTGCGAGGCCTGGCCTCGTTCTTTGCCGGCGCGCTTGCTCCCAAGGCTCGCGCCTCAAAACCCCGTCAGGCGAAAGCCTGAACGCCGTCTCCCGGAGCCCCCGCCATGTCCAAACTCGTCCTGACGCTGTCCACCGCCGCAGCGTTGCTGCTCGCCGGCTGCAAGAAGCCCGAAGAAGCCACACCCGAGAAGCCCAAGTCGGTCACGACGCTGCCGCCAGTCAAGGTCGAGCTGGGCGCCGTGACGCACGAGAAGATGCCCCGACTGCTGACGCTGACCGGCAGCGTCGTCGCCGACCGGCAGAGTGAAATCGCCGCCAACGTCTCGGGCCGCGTCACCGCCACCTACGTCGAGCGCGGCATGCCGGTGAAGGCCGGGCAGGTCATCGCCGTCGTCGACGCGCGCGCGGCCGGGTTCCAGGCCGCCGCAGCCACTGCCCAGTCGCAGGCCGCCCAGACTCAGGTCGCGCTCGCCAAGCAGGAGTGCGACCGCGCCGACACGCTCTTCGGTCAGGGCGCCATCGCGAAGGCCGAGTACGACCGGCTCAAGAGCCAGTGCACCGCGCAGCTCTACAACGCCAACGCGGCTCAGGCGAACGCCGACCTCGCCGGCAAGCTCGCGGGCGACACCGTCATTCGCGCCCCGATGGATGGAATCATCGGCGAACGGTACGTGAACGTCGGTGAGTACGTGCAGCCGCCCACGCGCGTCGCCAGCGTGTTCTCGGTGAACCCCGCGCGCATCAGCATCAGCGTGCCCGAGCCCGCCGTCGGCCGCATCCAGGAAGGCCAGTCGCTCGACGTCGAGGTCTCGAGCTGGCCCGACCGCAAGTTCCCCGCCACGGTTCGCTTCGTCAGCCCCGCGCTGCGCGCCCAGACCCGCGACCTCATCATCGAGGCCAGCGCGAAGAACGAAGACGGCGCGCTCAAGCCCGGCATGTTCGCCACCGTCAAGCTCGTCACCGGTGAAGAGGAACAGCCCACCGTGCCCGTCGACGCCATCAAGACCGATGGCAACGTGCGTCGCCTCTTCATCGCGAGGACCCAGACGGCCGTGGAGTTCGTGGTGCGCACCGGCCTCACGAAGGACGGCCGCATCGCCGTGTTCGAGCCGCTCGCCGCAGACACCCAGGTCATCGTCAGACCGCCTCCCGGGCTGGCCGACGGCTCCGCCATTCAGTGAGAGGACACCACCATGCAATGGCTCGCTGAACTCTGTGTGAAGCGCCCGGTCTTCGCGACCGTGCTCTCGCTCGTCATCCTCGTCGTCGGTGGCGTCTTCTACAAACAGCTGGGCGTCGATCAGTTCCCGAAGATCGACTTCCCCGTCATCGTCGTGCAGACGACCCTGCCGGGCGCCGCGCCGGAAGACGTCGAGACCGACATCTCCGACCGCATCGAAGGCGCCGTCAACACCATCAGCGGCATCGACGAGCTGCGCTCGAACTCCTCCGAAGGCGTCTCGCAGGTCATCATTCAGTTCACGCTCGAGAAGAACGTCGACGTGGCCGCGCAAGAGGTGCAGCAGAAGATCAACATGGTGCTGCCCGAGCTGCCGAAGGGCATCGACCCGCCCATCGTGCAGAAGTTCGACCCCGACGCGCAGCCCGTGCTCTTCATCGCCCTGCGCAACGCGAACGCCGACGTGCGCGAAATCACCGACCTCGCCGACCGCGTCGTTCGCCGCCGCCTCGAGTCGGTCAACGGCGTCGGTCAGGTGACGCTCATCGGTGGCCGCAAGCGCCAGGTCAACGTGCTCGTCGACCCCGTCAAGCTCAAGGCCCTCGGCATCGCGCCGGCCGAGATCGGCGCCGCCATCAACAGCCAGAACATCACGCTGCCCGGTGGCCGCCTCGACATCAGCCGCGACTACCTCACCGTGCGCGTCAACGGCCGCGTGAAGTCGCTCGACGAGATGCGCGCCGTCGTCGTGCGCAACCAGCAGGGCCGCGAGATTCGCCTCGACGAGATCGCCACCATCGAAGACGGCCTCGAAGACGTGGCGACCGCCGCCCGGTGGAACGGCGAGCCCACGGTGCTGCTCGCGCTGCGCAAGCAGTCGGGCACCAACACCGTCGCCGTCGTCGACACCGTCAAGGAGCGCATGGCCGAGGTGCGCACCCAGCTGCCCAAGGGCTACTCCCTCGAGATTCAGCGCGACGGCTCGCAGGTCGTTCGCACCGGCACCGAGGCCGTCACCGAGCACCTCATTCTCGGCGCGCTCTTCGCCGCCATCATCGTGCTCATCTTCCTCGGCAACGTGCGCTCGACGGTCATCGCCGCGCTCGCGATTCCGACGTCGATCATCGGCACCTTCGCCCTGATGAAGTTGATGGGCTACACGCTCAACACCATCACCCTGCTCGCACTCGCGTTAGCCGTCGGCATCGTCATCGACGACGCCATCGTCGTGCTCGAGAACATCTTCAAGTACGTCGAAGAGAAGGGCTACGACCCCAAACGCGCGGCCATCGAGGGCACGAGGGAAATCGGCATGGCGGTGCTCGCGACGACGCTGTCGCTCATCGCGGTCTTCCTCCCCATCGCCTTCATCGCCGGCATTCCCGGCCGCTTCCTCGGCAGCTTCGGCATCACCATGTCGTTCAGCATCGCGGTCTCGCTGTTCGTGAGCTTCACGCTCACCCCGACGCTGGCCGCCTACTGGCTCGAGAAGAAGAAGAAGGGCGACCACCGCAAGTCGGTGCTCGAGCGCATCGTCGACTTCGGCTACCGCCCGGTCGAGCGCGGCTACGGCGCGGTGCTGACCTTCGTCATGCGCCACCGGTGGATCGTCGTCATCGCCGCCATCGCCTCGCTCGCCTCGATGGGCCCGCTCGCGAAGAAGGCGCGCAAGGGCTTTCTGCCCATCGACGACCGCGCACAGTTCGAGGTCGTCGTGCGCCTGCCCGAAGGCCGCAGCGTCGCCGCGTCGGAGCTCATCGGTGAACGCATCGCCCGCCAGATTCGCGACCTGCCCGAGGTCACCGCGACGCTCGTCACCATCGGTGACGACCCGGCTCGCACCGCCAACCAGGCGCGCATCTACGTGAAGCTGCTCGCGCCCGACAAACGCACCATCACCCAGAACGAGCTCAAGGGCGTCGTGCGCGAGAAGATCCTCTCGCAGCTGCCCAAAGACCTTCGCGTCAACGTGGCCGACGTGAACGAGTTCGGCGGCGGTCAGGCGACGGCGCGCATTCAGTACCTCATCGCCGGCCCCGACCTGAAGCTGCTCACCGAGGCCAACGAGCGCGTGCTCGAGCGCCTCCGCAAGATTCCTGACGCAGTCGACGTCGACTCCACGCTCGTCGTCGGCAAGCCCGAGCTCGGCGTGACCATCGACCGCCAGCGCGCCGCAGACCTGGGCGTGCAGGTCGTCGACGTCGCGCAGGCGCTCCAGCTGCTCGTCGCCGGTCAGAAGGTGTCGACGTACGCAGAAGGCGGCGAGCAGTACGACGTGCGCGTTCGCGCGCTGCCCGAGTACCGCACCAGCGAAGACAACCTGCAGCTGCTCACGGTGCCCAGCCGCAAGGGCGGCCTCGTCGCGCTCGCCGACGTCGTGCACCTCGACCCGGGCACCAGCCCCTCGACCATTCAGCGCTACCAGCGCGAACGGCAGGTCACCTTCCTGCTCAACGGAGAACCCGGCGCCAACGAAGGCGCCATCGGTGACGCGGTGGTGAGCGTGCTCGACGACGAGGTGAAGCAGCTGCCCAAGGGCTTCTCGGCGCGGCCGCAGGGTCAGACGAAGATCATGAAAGAGGTCGCGCTGAGCTTCGTGCTCGGTCTGCTCGCCTCGATGCTCTTCATGTACCTCATCCTCGCGGCGCAGTTCGAGTCGTGGCTGCACCCGGTCACCATTCTCATCTCGCTGCCGCTCACGCTGCCGTACGCGATTCTGTCGGTCATTCTCTTCGACCAGGCGCTCGACCTGTACTCGGGCCTCGGCATCTTCGTGTTGTTCGGCGTCGTGAAGAAGAACGCCATTCTGCAGATCGACCACACGAACCACCTGCGAGAGTCCGGCAAGGGGCTGCTCGAGGCGGCGTACCGAATCATCGACCGCGGCCAGTCGTGGGCGATGACCCAGGGCGACCTGCACGAGCTGTTCGACCGTGAGCTCGGCAAGGCGGCCGTCGACACCGCGCTCGCGAAGGCGAACCCCGCCAAGCCTGCCAGCATCAAGCGCCAGATGGAGAAGGCCTGGCGCCTCAAGGCCATCGTCCAGGCGAACAAAGACCGGTTGCGCCCCATCTTGATGACGACGCTCGCCTTCGTGGCCGGCATGATTCCCCTCGTCACCTCGAAGGGCATCGGCGCCGGCTACAACAAGGCGACCGCAGGCGTGGTCGTCGGCGGGCAGACGCTCTCGCTCGTGCTGACGCTGCTCGCCGTGCCCGTCGCGTACTCGTTCTTCGACGACATCGTGCTGTTCTTCAAACGGTACCGCCGCGAGGACGAGACCGAAGAGGTGCGCTCACCCGACGACCTCACGAACCCGCACGGCGTCATCCCTTCGGAGGCAGGCAAGTGAAGACGCTCGCAGTGGGGATGGGGCTGGTGGCGGCGCAGGCGGCCGCGCAGCCAAAGACGTTGAAGGACTTTCTGGCGAGCGCCGACGAGCAGAACGTCGACCGCCGCATCTCGCTCGAGCAGCGGCAGCGCGCCGAGGCCGAGTTCCGCGCCGCGTGGACGGGCTTGTTGCCGTCGCTCTCGGCCAGCGCCACGTGGACGCACAACCAGTTCGAGGCGGTCGCCAACTTCCCCAACCCCGCGACCGGAGCGGTGACGAAGCTCGTCATCATTCCCCAGGACCAGCTCGACGGCGCGCTCCGCGTCGACGTGCCCCTCATCGACACGACCCGGTGGTTCCGCGCGCTCGCGTCGAACACCGCCCAGCAGTCGGCTGCCGAGCGCGAGCAGCTCACCCGCGACCTCGTCAAGCGCCAGGTCGTCGGCGCGTACTATGGCTACGCGGCGGCGCTGGCCGTGCGTGAGTCGTCGAAGAAGTCGGTCGCGGTCGCCGAAGCGCAGCTCAAGCTCATCGAGATTCGCGTCGGAGCCGGCGCCGCGACCGAGCTCGAGCAGATGCGCGCCCGTGCCGAGCTCGCCCGCAACCGGCAGACGTTGGCCGACGTCGAGTCGCTCGTCTCCACCACGCGCCGCTCCTTGAACACGGTGTCGTTCCTCGAGCCGCCTGCCGACGTCGCGCTCCCCACCGACGACCTGCACCCCGAAGCGGCGGTGACGACGTTCGAAGAGAAGGTGCCCGAGCTGCCCACCATCAAGGCTGCCGACCTCGACGTGGAGGCGGCCGGTAAGCTCGCCACTGCGTCGCGGCTCGCGCTCGTGCCCGTGGTGAGCGGCCAGTTCACCCAGCGCTTCACCAACGCGACTGGCTTCCAGAACCAGTCGACGCTCTACAACGCGGGTGTGGGCCTGCAGTGGCGCATCGACGTGCCCACGTTCCAGAACATGCAGGTGCAGGCCTCGGCCGAGTCGACCGCGAAGCTCGCGGCGGAGCGGGCGCGGCTGCAGGCGCGAGATCAGATCTTTCAGGACTGGAACCGCCTCGAGGCCGCTCGCCAGAAGGCCGAGCTCGTGCAGGCCCAGGTCGCCGCTGCCCAGCGCGCGAGCCAGGTGGCGAAAGATCGCTACGCCGTCGGAGCCGCCACGCAGGTCGACGTCATTCAGGCCGAGCGTGACGTGTTCGGCGCCGAGGTCGCGCAGATTCAGGCCCGCACCGAGCTCGCTACAGCGCGCGCCGGCCTGCGCCTGAGCGCCGGCATGCCGCTGTTCTCCGACGAGCAGCGCTGACGTCTCGCAGAAGCGCGGCTCCTCGCAGCGCGGAGCGGTTCTCGAGCCCGCGGCCTACGTTCGCGGCATGCACCGCCTCACGTCGGCCGTCATTCAGTCGGAATCGAAACTGCGCGCGCTGCTCGGTGAGCCGCTTGCCGTCGTGAAGCAGAAGATCGCGACGCGGCTCAACCCGCTCACCCGCCAGTTCATCGAGCGGTCTCCGTTTCTGTGCCTGGCGACGTCGGACGTTTCGGGCGCCTGCGACGTCAGCCCTCGAGGAGACCCGCGCGGCTTCGTTCGCATTCTCGACGAGGTCACGCTCCTCGTCCCCGAGCGGCCCGGCAACCGCCTCGCCGACTCGCTGCGCAACATCATCGCCAACCCGCACGTCGGCTTGCTCTTCGTGATTCCCGGCGTCGGCGACACGTTTCGCGTCAACGGCCGCGCGACGCTCGTCACCGACCAGACGTTGCTTGGGCCATGCGCAGTCGAAGGCAAGGTGCCGAAGCTGGGTATTCTCGTCGACGTCCTCGAGGCGTACACACAGTGCTCGAAGGCGCTCCTGCGGTCGGAGCTGTGGAACCCCGAGCGCTTCGTGTCTCGCGACGTGCTGCCGACGAATGGCCAGATTCACGAAGCGCTGTGCGAGGGCTTCGATGGCAAGAAGTACGACGCGGAGCGGGCCGAGCGATACGCCCGGCGCGAGGGCTTCTACTGACCTCGCCAGACCTCGAGCTCGGCGATGACGAAGGCCACCCGGCGACCAATGAGCGCGGGGTCGGCGACGTCGATTGGCGCCGGGAGCACGAACCCGCCGCAGTCGACCTGGGCCACCATCACCCGCCCGTCAGGCGACTCGGAGTCGATCGAGAGCAGCTGCCCCACTGCGGTCGCGCCGCAGCCTGAGGTCGTTCGGAGCGAGGGCTGTTCCCTGTGTCGGGCGCGAGGAGGGCAGGCTCCCGCTCGGAGGCGAGCTGATACGAGAACGAGACGTCGAATTCAGCTCCGACTTCGGGCACGGGCTGGGTCGAACGGCCGAGCGACAGGCGATCGATCGCACAGACCTCGACACCAGCCGAGTCGATGATCGCCAGACCGTCTGCCTGCCGGCGCACGAGCCGTGCCTTCATACGCCTCAGCGTACTCAGTGAGGTCGCTTCGACTAGGGTTCACCAGATGACAGGTCTGCGTGCGCTCGTCGTGCCGCTGTTCGTGGTGGGGGTGTTCGGCTGCAACGGAGGCGAGGGCACCGACGGAGGCTCCGCGGGCGGAGCCGCGACCGCGGGCGGAGTTGCGGCAGCAGGAGGAACTGCGAGCGCTGGCGGAACTGCGACGGCAGGCGGAGCCGCGACGGCAGGTGGAGCCGCGACGGCAGGCGGAACTGCCACGGCAGGTGGAGCTGCGACTGCTGGCGGAACTGCGACTGCTGGCGGAACTGCGACTGCTGGCGGAACTGCGACTGCTGGCGGAGCTGCGAGCGCCGGCGGAACTGCGAGCGCTGGCGGAACTGCGAGCGCTGGCGGAACGGCGAGCGCTGGCGGAACTGCGAGCGCCGGTGGAGCTGCGAGCGCGGGCGGTACTGCCGGTGGAGCTGCGAGTGCAGGTGGAACTGCGACGGCTGGTGGAACGGCGACCGCCGGAGGCACCGGCGGCGGCTCACTGCCCACCAACTTCACGGGCACCGATGTGTCGCGCGAGTTCAACGAGTGGCGCTGGGCCGAGCCTGCACCGAACGGTCGCCGAATCACTGCCGGCTGGTTCTCCGATGATGGTCGCGCGCTCTTCGCGAACACCCTCGGCGTCATGCTCTTCGATGGCCAGCGGCTCTTCGCTCCCGACGGCGGCTTGTCCGACCTTCCGGTCATCGACCTCTGGGGCGACGCACCGTCGAACATCTGGCTCGTCGGTTCGGCGGGGCTGATTCTCCGGTGGAATGGCACGGCGCTGGTGCCCATTCAGCCCGCGATGCCCGGTGGCCCAACCTTCACCGCCGTCGCGGGCCTCCGCTCCGGAGAAGTCTTCGTCGGAACGTCGACCGCAGGCCTCCGGTGGACGGGCGCGATGTTCGATCCGCTCCCGGCGTTGCCTGCTGGCTACCGCGTTCAAGACCTCTTCTCGCCAGACGGAGTGACGATGTTCGCGCTCGGCAACTCCTTCGCGACGGGGACACGGTGGGGCCTCTTCCGATGGAACGGCGCCGGCTGGGACGCGGTGGTGCTCAACAGCTTCGGCTCGGGGCGCAACCTTCACGGCCAGCGCGCCGAAGACCTGTGGTTCGTCGCCGCCAACGGCGTGCACCACGTCAACGGGTTCGCGACCACGCCGCTCTTCGCTGACGGAGGCATCGCCGACGCAGGCACCGACGCCGGTTTGTTCCGCATTCCAGCCGGCGGCTTCAGCGGTGCACCCAACATGGTCTTCACCACCGCGGCCTCCGACGCGGGGCCCTCACGTGTGTTCGTCGCTGGTGACGGCGTGCTCGAGGTGCTGCCCGACGGCGGGTGGGACCGCACGCTCGTGTACCCCTCGTCGACGCAGAACGACGTCACCTGGGTCGGTGGCCCGTCGGCAGGCCCGCCCTTCTTCGCGCTCGGCGCGACGCTCGTTCGCAAAGACGCCAGCGCGCTGACCATCGTCGCCAACCCCTATCGCCTGCCCAGTATGTCGAGCGCCGGCGCGTTTCAGCCAGTGATGGCCGGCCCGCTGCACGCCGTCTCGGACGACGTGGTGTGGTGGTTTCCTCCGTCGTCACTCTCGACGATGACGCCGCGCGAGCTGAACGTCGTCGATGGTGGCAGCACCGCCCTCGTCGTCGGCCCGCCCATCACCGCCACGCACTGCTACGCCCCGCGCGAGTGCATCGTCGGCAATCTCTTCGGCCAGGTCGGGCTCTTCAGCGGCTCGGCGTTCCTCGCGCACGGCGCCGTCGCGAGCGTGGTGACGAAGCTGGCCCCGAGCCCCGCCGGCAGCGTCTACGTGCTCACCGAGAGCGCTGGCCTCGGCCAGTGGCGCGATGGCGGCGTCGTCTCGGTCCCACTCCCGCCCTTCATCACTCCGGGCCTGCGCACCGTGCGAGACATCAGTGTTCGGCCGCCCGACGAACTCTGGGCCGCCGGTGTCGAATCGACCGTCACCCAGGGCGGCGTCTTCAGGCTGACGTCGACGGGGTGGCAGGCGACTGGCCCGCTCCCCGACGCCGGCTGGCCCTTCATTCCCGAGACCGTACTCGTGCGCTCCGCCTCGCTCGCCCACGTCGGCGGCAACGGCCAGTTCGCGACGTGGGACGGAGGCGTGTGGAACGTGCAGCCGCTCCCGCCCGGGTTCTCGATGGGTTTTCTCACCGAGCTCGATGGTCAGGTCTACTCGCGCTCCAACGGGCAGCTCTTCCGGCTCACCGACGCCGGGGTGTTCGAGAGCTTCGGGCCACCGCGGCTGCCGTTTGCGACGCTCGACGTGAGCAGCTCCTTCATGTGGATGGGCTTCTCGAGCGAGGCGGGCGTGCTGCGGCGCCCGAGGCCGTGACCGATGTCGTGGGAGCTGTGGTCGTCTGACACGTTCGACCGCGAGAGTGGCCCGAGCATCGAGGGCTCGTTCGAGACCCTCGATGAGGGCCTGTACGCGCTGTGGAAGAAGACGCTCTCGGAGGCGGTGCAGGACGACGGCCGGCCGACCTTCACCGAGTTCTCCCTGCGCGGTCAGCCGAGCGTCTTCCTGCCGCGCGACCCGTTCGAAAACCGCGAGCTCGCCGTCCTTCGTGCGCGCATGCTGGCCGACGACGGCTTCCTCGACGAGTTGGTGAAGGTGCACGTGGCCCGGCTCGCGAGCCGGGTGACGTTGCCACAGCTCCTCGCGCTCACCGCACCACCACCACCACTCGTGCAGCAGGTGGTGACGTTCCTCGCGACACGGCTCGAGGTCGGTGCGGTGGCGAGCGTCACCGTCGAAGGCACGTGGGCCCAGGAGCGCATCATCGTCACGCCGAGCTGGGCGCCCCCGTCGCCCGCCGCCGCCACGTGGCGCATCGTCGTGAGTGGCCTCTCGGGGCCGTTCGCCGTCGTCGTGGAGTCGGGCCGCGCCCGCGTCGAGGTCGCTGAAGTCGCCGACGCCCAGGTGCTCCGTGATGCCCTGCTCGAGACCGGCCTCGCGGCCACTTGACGCCGAATCACTCCACCGCGACGAAGAGCTGCGTGACGAGCGCGTCGGGCAGGGCGGTCGCAGGCGTGTTCGTGTACCACTCGAACGCCTCCTTCCCGATGCGGTGACCACTCGTGGCCACCGACGCCATGAAGGTCGCCCACGCATCGCCCAACAGGGAGTACGCGCCCACGTGCGTCGTGCGCGCGTAGCGGCCACGCGGAAGCCGCACCTCGTGCAGCCCCTTCTGCAGGCGCGCTCGGGCGCTCACGACGCGGCCCGCGTCCGAGCGGAGCCGCTTCGTCGGCACCGTCTCGGGGTCATCGAGGTAGCGCGCGACGAGCTGCGCCGGTTCGGGCAGGTCTCGACTCAACGGCTCCAGCCGCATGAACGCGTCGACGATGGTCGCGTAGCTGCCCACGTGCCGTACGGCCGCGAGTCGCAAGGCCGCTCTGTGCTCGACCACGAACGGTTGCGTTGGCTTCACCAGCGCGAAGTCGCCTCGCCCGAAGTGCAGCCCCGATGGCGCAGGCAGCAGCACCTCGCGTGACGACGTCTGCGCTCTTCGGCGAAACGCGCTCGGTGCATGGCCGTACGCCTCGGTGAAGGCGCGCGTGAACGACTCGTGCGTCTCATAGCCGGCGTCGAAGGCCAGGTCGGTGACTGCCCGCCGCGTCGACCGGAGCGCGAGCGCCGCCCGTTCGAGCCTCAGCCGCCGATGCAGCGCGTTCGCCGTCTCACCCATGAGCCCGCGGAAGACGCGGTGGAAGTGCAGGGGAGACAGCGCGGCACGTGCCGCCAGCCGCCGCAGGTCGACTGGAACGTCGAGGTTCGAGCAAAGGCACGAGACGGCTTCGCGCACGGCGAGCTCGACGCTGGGAGGAGTCTTCACGCCGCCGCTCGTAGCCCGGCGCACGGGGCCTCGCTTGACGCCGTTTGCGCCTCGTCAGTCGAGGCCGCGCTTCCCCTCGGCCCAATAGGCCTTCGTCTTCGACGCGAAGTCGAGCCCACGCAGCGACTGCTTCACCGTCTGAATGCTCGACGCGCGCCCGGTGAACACGCCGAACGCTCCCGAGGCGAGCGCGCTGCGCAGGTGCTCCACCGCGACCGGGAGGTGGGTGTTCGCGTTCACCCGCTCCACGAGGTGCACGTCGAGCAACGAGCCACACGCGTCGAGGGCCGCTCTGACGTCGGCCCGGTCGTTCACCTCGAGCACCGCCGTCACCTTGCGCGTGGGACGTGCGGCCGCCAGCGTCAGCGCGAGCGCTACCGAGGTCTCGTCACCGAAGACCGCCAGCGGCGCCTCGACGTCAGACACCTCGATGGAGCGCCGCGGCCCGAAGAACGACACCTCGTCACCGGCCTTCACTCCGTTCGCCCAGGCTGCTCCCGGCGTCTCGCCGTGCACGTACGCGAGGAACGCGGTGGCACCGCGCGTCTCCCAGAACAGCGGCGTGTACGTGCGCATGCCCACGTCGGGAAGAAACACCTGCACCTTGTCGCCCGGCCGCCACGCCACTTCGCGCAGTGACGTGCCCGACACCTCGACGCGACGGAACCTTCCGAACGCCTGCACCGCGTCGACCCGCGACACCCGAAACAGGAACCGCCCCGCGATGGCGCCGAGCATGGCTTTGGCCGAAGTCATGCGGTGCTTCTCCCACGGCCGTGTGCTGCGCCGCATGAAGCTCGTGTGAAAGAGTGTGAACGCGCGATGACGCTCGACGACCTGCACTTCGAAGGGCTCGAATTGTTCCCTCCCGATGCCCTGCCTGCCGACGAGTTCATCGCCCGACTCCGGGCCGGCATGCTCGTCGCTTCCGGCGACCGGCTGCTGCGCGACTGGAACTACGCGCCGTGGTTCAGCGGTTCCTTCACCCACGCCGGCCAGGCGTTCGACGTCACCGTGTACCTCGGCGGTCTCGGCAAGCTGACGAGCGGCTCGGCGTGCACGCACTTTCTCCTCGCCACGCCCTGAAACGAGAACGGCAGCACCGGTTGCCCGATGCTGCCGTCGTTCATCGAAGTGGAGCGACCGTCAGAAGCAGGCGGTCTGGTACGCCACCGTCAGCGTCTGGCCCGCCGCCGGCGTCGTCATCGCCGTGAAGCGCACCGCGTTCGCCGCGGCGTCGTAACACCAGGCGCCCGACGTCGGCTGGCCGTTGGCGCACGCTCCGCCACCCGCGACCACGTTGTTGTTGATCTGCACGTTCAGCATCTGGCCGCCTGTGAGGTCCGGCGAGTTGCCGAGGAAGAACATCGTGCGGAAGCCGAAGGCCGTACGCCCGAGGCCCTGCAACGCCGTCGACCAGTTGTTGGTGCAGATCTCCTCACGCACCCCGCCCGTACGCGTCACGATGGCGCCATACCGCTGAGCGTCACCGCCACCGTCGTACGTGCAGCCCGACGGCGCGCTCGCGAGGAACGGGCCGATGGTGCTGAACGTGAAGAACGAGAGCCGATTGAAGCCCTTCACGTTGATGAGCCGGTTCTCGTAGTAGCTGAGCGGCTGGTTCGACTGATCGCCTGCGTCCGACACGACGACGACGGCCAGGTTCGCGTCGGTGCGCAGGAAGCCGGCGTTCTCGGTCACGATTCGCGGAGGCGTCAGCGCGAGCACGGCGCCTTCGAGGCCCTGCTCGACACCCGAGCCATCGGTGCCGACGTTCACGAGCTGCTGGAAGGCCTGACCGACGTTCGGCGTATTCGACCGCAGAATCGGGCCGACCTGATTCGCCTGGCCGGGACGAATGGTGCGCAGAATGCCGTCACCAGGCGTCGCAGGCGTGGGGCAGGGCAGGGGCGGCGGCGGGCACTGGTTGCCGCCCGTCGAGGTGGTGACGACGCCGAGCTGGTAGTCGACGCCGGCCGACGCCGCGTACTGAATGAACGAGCTGAAGTTCGTCGACAGGCTCTGCTGCTTGTCGCCCATCGAGCCGGAGTCGTCGACGACGAGCAGAATGTCGGCCTTCGGCTGCATGTCCTGCATGAAGGTGTCGGTCTGCTGGCCGCTCGGGTCGCCGCGGCCCTGCAGGCCCACGAGGTACGTCACCGTCTGGCCCGACTGGAGCGCCTCGATGCTGACGGCTCCGGTGTCGGCGCCGATGTCGATGGGCGAGTAGCGCGCCTGGAAGGTGACGAGCTGGCCCGCGTTGAGCGTGTACCCGTTGGTGGGAATCATCGGCGACTGCGTGATGAAGAACTCGGGGCACGGCATGCCGCCCGCGCAGTTCGGGCCACCCGGCTGCTGACCCGCGGCCGCCTGCAGACCGAACGAGCGCAGCGTCACCGGCGAGCTGCAGACGTTGTAGACGGTGAGCGTGCGGGGCGCGCTCGAGCAGCGCATGCCCGGCGGTGCGACGTACTTCACCGTGCCGAAGTCGAGCGGGTCGGGCGTCACCGCGAGACACGAGGGGCCGACCGACGTGCGCAGCGGCACCTTCGCCTGCGGCGCCGACGGCGACGTCACGTTGAACTGGAGCTCACCCGAGAGCGTGGTGATGGTCGTCGGCACGGGGCCGGGCGGCGTCACGCGCACCACGACCTGCCACGACTCCTGCGGCAGCAGCTCCTTCTCGGCGATGGGGCCACCGACGATGGAGTACGCCGGGTGGCTGCCGGCTGCGAGGTCGATGCCCGAGAGGAAGCACTTGTCGCCCGCAGCGGTGCCCAGGTTCGTGATGGTGATGGGCAGGTCCTTCGTCGTGCCCGGCGTCACCAGCCCGAAGTTCGCCGTCATCGGCGTCACCCGGTAGTTGCACGGCGGCAGCTGCTCCACGTCGGCAGAGACCAGCAGCTTCACCTCGGGGTCGGCGGAGTCGTTCGAGTAGATGACGAGCTCGGCCTCTTTGCGGCCCACCGACTTCGGGTGCAGCGTCACCACGAGGTCGAGCGAGTTCTGCCCTGCCACCGGCGCGATGCCCGTCATCGGGTCGTAGTTGCTGAAGAGGCTCACCGAGAACTCATCCATCTCGGTGATGGCGTTCTTCGGCGTCAGCTCGAAGAGCGGCAGGTTGCCGACCATGCCCGTCATCTGGTCGACCGAGCCGAGGAAGAGGTTGAAGCTCGGGTCCGGCATGCGGGGCGGCACGCCGACGTTCTGCACGTTCACGCGGCGGTTCACCGAGAACGTGGTGTTGCCCGCGAAGTAGCCGATACGCCCGAACGAGACGTTGGGCCGCGGCGTCACACGAATCTTCGGGCCACCGCCCGTGCAGTCGAGCGTGATGGTGCCGACTGGCGTCTTGTTGAGGCCCGTGCGGAAGGTGAGCGTCGAGGTCGGCCGCGCGCCGAGCCCCGACGGGCTGCAGGCCACCTTCATCTTCTGCGGCATGCCGCCACCGGGCACCGTGAACACCGTCGCGTCGGCTCCAACCGCCACGCGGTGGAAGAAGTCGGTCGGCATCGAGGTGGTGATCTGCGTCAGCGTGATGGGCACGTTCGAGGTGTTGGTGAACGTCACTTCCTTCACCGAGTCGAAGCCCGGCGAGACGAGACCGAAGTTGAGGCGCGACGGCGCCCACGTGAGCACGTCGTCGCTGCCGATGGCGCGAATCACCGCGTCGACGGGCGGGCAGCCACCAGCACCACGCAGCGTCACCCGCGCCTGGTACTCGCGCTTCTCGGTCGGCGTGAAGGTGATCTCGACCTTGAACGACGACATCGGCTGCACCGTGATGGAGCCCGGCAGGCCGGCGTTCTTGTAGCCGAAGGCAGCGGCGTCGTTGCCGGTGATGGGGCCGGCTTCTCCGGCGGCGGCGACATTCGTCGTGTTCTTGAACTCCACGGAGTAGGTGAGCGTCTCTCCGACCGGCACGTTGCCGAAGTCGATGAGCGCGGGCAGCTCGCACGCGCCCTTCTCACCCTGCGCCTTGAGCGTGATGGTCGCGTCGGAGTCTTCGGTGCGCGTGCCCGACGACACCAGCTTCAGCTTCGAGAGGAACCCGCCCTGCAACGCCGTCGGGCTGAACGTCGTCTGGAACTCGACCTGCGTTCCCGGCTGCAGCTCGGTGTCGGGCTTGAAGTCGACGAAGAACGGAGCGCCGTTCGTCAGGTTCGGCGCGATCGAGACCGTGTCGCCTTCGAAGCGCTCGAGCGTGTTGAGCGTGAGCTTGCCTTCGCCGTCGTTGCGCACCGTCATCACGAGCGACTTGGTCTCGCCCACCAGCGCGGTGCCGAAGTCGTAGGTCGCGTCACGCGAGCGAACGACTTCTCCCGTGGTCGGGTCCTTCCAGATCACCTGGAGCACGCCGAACTTCGTCGTGACTCGCGGACCGCCGCAGTCGCAGCCCCAGAGCGTGAGCGCGGACAAGACGAGCGCGGCGAGGGTGTGGGTTGAACGGGTGTGGACCATGACAAAGACCTCAGCTGTGCACGTGGGTGTGCGCTCCGGCCAGAAGCGGCGGCGGAGGATGCTCAGGTGTGCACAAGAGATCAACAGACCTGTCAACGCGAGGTGTCACTGAGCGGAGACAGGAACTTGGTCGCCAGCCCTGCCGCGGACTTGTGAGCAGAGGGCACCCTGTGTAGACGATGGGCCCACTGCGGGCCGTGCAGTTGAGGGCGCGTGCGCTCCTCATTTGGGAGAACCGAACCATGAAGATGTCTGCTGCCGTCGTTCGAGCGCTCGTGCTCGGGAGTGTCGTTGGGCTCGTCGCTGCCTTCACGCCCGCGTGTGGTCCGGTACGCAAGCCGGTCACCTGCAACGCCTCCAACTGTCCCGGGTGCTGCGATGAGAACGCGCAGTGTTTCACGGGCCTGGCCGACGTCGCGTGCGGCAGCAACGGCGCCAGTTGCACGGCGTGCAGCAGCGGTCAGACCTGCCAGTCGTCGGGCACCGATGGTGGCAGCGGTGGCCGTTGCCTCAGCGGCAGCGGCACGGGCGGCGGTTCGGCCACGGGCGGCGGTACGGCTTCGACGGGCGGTGGCTCCACCGCTGGCGGCACGGGCGGCTCGAGCGGCGGTGGCGCGGCGGTCATGTGCAACGCGCAGAACTGTCCGAACGGTTGCTGCACGGCGAACGGCACCTGCCAGATGACGCCGACGACGGCGAAGTGCGGCACCGGCGGCGCGGCCTGCATGGCCTGCCCGAGCCGTCAGACGTGCGTCACGGGCGCCTGCGCTCCCTGCAACGGCTGCGTCGACCTCGCCACTGGCCGCTGTGAGCCCGGCAGCACCGACATGCTCTGCGGCAAGAGCGGCGACTTCTGCGCCAACTGCGGCGTCTCGAACGGCACCTGCACCAACCAGATCTGCACGGGCAGCATGTCGGGCTGCAACCCGACGAACTGCGCGACGGGCTGCTGCGATCAGGGCTCGGGCAACTGCATTCAGCCGGGCGCCCAGAACGGTCAGCAGTGTGGCCAGGGCACGCCTGCCGCGCTCTGCATTCAGTGCGCGTCGGGCCAGTGCGACAACGACGGCGGCGTGTGCATCGGCGGTAGCTCGGGTGGCGGCACCGGCGGTGGTCTCGGTGGTGGCTTCCCCGGTCTCGATGGTGGTGGCGGCATTCCCGGTCTCTGCGACGCGACGATGCCCTGCGCTGCCAACGAGTGCTGCTCGAGCCTCGGCCTCTGCGTGCCGGTCGGGCCCGCGCTCGGTGGCCTCGCCAACTTCTGCGGCATCAACGGTGGCACCTGCGCCGTCTGCTTCGCCCGCGGTTGCAACAGCTCGACGGGCATGTGCCAGTAACCGTTCGCTGAGCTGACGCGGTCTTTCGGGCGGTGGGAACCACGATTCCCGCCGCCCGTTTTCTTTCCCCCTGCTCGACGGCAGTCCTCTTCGTCCCGCGTGGACTGGGACGGCGGTCCTCTTCTTTCCCGAGCGCGTGCGATGACGAAGGCGCGGCAGCACGGCGTGTCTCCACG
>JAACJQ010000165.1 GCA_016879935.1 Archangiaceae bacterium
AACGATCACCAGCGCATCGTGACCGACAACGAGATTCTCGTGAGCGAGACGCTCAAGGGGAACCAGGTCGGCAAGACGGTCGTCGCCATGCAGCCCGGAGGCGTGGTGGGCGAGGTGGGCCAGCTCGTGCACGGCGCGGCGAAGTTCACGCTCGGAGACGAGGTGGTGGTGTTCCTCGAGAAGCGCGGCGATCGCGCCTTCGTCGTGGGCCTCGCGCAGGGGCGCTTCGTCGTCGATCGCAGCGGGCCCGAGGCGATGGTGAAGACGGGCGAAGACGATCTATTCCTGGTCGACGCGAAGACGCACCAGCCCGTGGAGGCGCCGGTGCAGCCGATGTCCCTCGCGAAGCTCACGGCGCTCGTTCGCGAGAGCCTGGGGCCGTCACCCGAGCAGGCTCCAGTGCGCCCTGGCGTGAAGGTGAAGACGCCGTGATCCACGCGCTCCTTGCGACGGTGATTCTGAGCCAGACGTACTCGCGCAGCCGTCAGGTCGAGCTCGACACGACGAGCCAGTGCCTCTGGTGGAAGGAGAACACGACGATCGTCTATCGCATCAACTCCGACGGGAATGCCGAGACGCCTGGCGACACGGAGTTCACCGCGATTCAGCGAGCCTTCGGCACCTGGCAGACCGAGCTCGCGGGCTGTGCCTCGCTGACCCTGCAGGAAGGCCCGCGCACGAGCTCGCGGCAGGCGACCTACGACTCCACGGTCGATCCGCCAGCGGCCAACGAGAACATCATTCTGTTCCGCCAACGCCGCTGTGCGGGGGTCGCCCCCAACGGTGACGCCTGCTGGAGCGACGGCTCGTGCGGCAGCAAGTACGACTGCTGGCAGTACACCGAAGGCGCGATCGCGATCACCACCACCAGCTTCAGCCCGCGCAACGCGCAGGTCTTCGACAGCGACATCGAGCTCAACACGCCGTCGTTCATCTTCACCACCGTCGACTCGCCGCCGTGCGTTCGCGGCAGCGAGACCGTCAACTGCATCGCCACCGACGTGCAGAACACGATGACCCACGAGGTTGGCCACCTGCTCGGGCTCGCGCACATCAACGACGCCGCCTCCACCATGAACCCGCGCGCCGTGACGGGAGAGCTGACGAAGCGCGTGCTCGACCCAGGCAGCAAGAAGTTCGTCTGCGACGTGTACCCGAAGGGCCAGGCCTCGAAGACCTGCTTCATTCCGAAGCTCGGCATCGAGAGTGGAAAGCTGGCGAAGACGGGCTGCACCGAGGTGCCGGGCCTGACGATGCTGGCGCTCGGCGCGTGGCTCAGCCGTCGACGAAAGCGGTGAACGATGTCGAAGTGGGCGCTCCTCGTGGTGATGGTGGCAGGCGCGACGTCGGCGCAGCCCTATCTGCGCACGAGAGCGCTCAGTAACTCGGGGGCCTCCGATCTCTGCGTCACGTGGAGCGTGCGCAAGGTGACCTACCGAATGGACTCGGCGGGCAGCGCGAAGACGCCAGTCGAGGCCGAGTTCACCGCCATCGATAACGCGTTCGCGACCTGGCAGACGCTGGCGCGCGGGTGCAGCGACTTCGAGTTCATTCGGGGCCCGCGCATCACCGACGCGAAGGTGGGCCGTGGCACCGATCAGGACAACGTCATCATCTTCCGCGAAGAGAACTGTCGCGACGTGGTGCCGCTCACCGATGCCTGCCAGTCGGACGGCAGCTGCGGCAACACCCATAAGTGCTGGGAGCACGGCGACAGCACCATCGCGCTGACGACCTCGACGTATTCCACCCGCACCGGCGTCGTGTTCGACAGCGACATCGAGTTCAACGCGGGCAAGTCGCTCGACGGCACGCGGTTCTTGTTCACCACCATCTCGTCGCCGCCGTGCGCCGAGGGCATGGAGACGCCGTTCTGCACGGCGTACGACATTCAGAACACCGCGACGCACGAGATCGGGCACCTCGTGGGGTTCGATCACGTGAACGGAACCACGTCGACGATGGCTCCGACGGCGCCGCTCGCGGATCTGCAGAAGCGCGTGATCGATCCCGGAACGGCGTCAGGGTTCTGCGGCACGTACCCGAAGGGGAAGCCGCCCGTGCCGTGTGACGAGCTCGCGCAGCTGAAGAACCGCATCACCGCGCGCAACACGGGCACGCTCGGGTGCTCGTGTGATGGCGTTGGGGTGTTGTGGCCGTGGGTGTCGCTGGTGGTGCTCGTGAGGCGAAGGCGGCGTG
Source organism: Archangiaceae bacterium (assembly GCA_016879935.1). Lineage (GTDB taxonomy): Bacteria > Myxococcota > Myxococcia > Myxococcales > Myxococcaceae > Xiheimicrobium. The sequence goes on from JAACJQ010000165.1 coordinate 2,200, forward strand.
CGGCTCGATAAGGCGCTCCAGTCGCAGGGCTTCGGTACCCGCAAGGAGTGCCGGCTGCACGTGAACACGGGCCGCGTGCTCGTGAACGGCGTGAGCGCGGCCAGCCCCGACGACGAGGTCGAGACGGTGGGCCTCGTGCTGACCGTGTCGGGCGTCGAGTGGGCGTTCGCCGAGAAGGTGTACCTCGCGCTGCACAAGCCGGCCGACGTGGAGTGCAGCCACACGCCGACGCATCACCCGAGCGTCTTCTCGCTGTTGCCGCCGTACCTGATCGCGCGCGGTGTTCAGTGCGTCGGGCGGCTCGACGCCGACACGACCGGGCTGCTGCTGCTCTCGGACGATGGAACGTTCATTCAGAAGATGACGTCGCCGAAGCACAAGATGCCCAAGCGCTACGTGGTGACGTGCGCCGAGCCGGTGACGGATGCGCAGGTGGCAGCGCTCCGTGCAGGCGTGGTGCTCAACGATGCACCGGAGCCGGTCTCGGGTGACGCCGAGCGGGCAGGGGAGCGGCTGCTCCACCTGACGATCGCCGAGGGCAAGTACCACCAGGTCAAACGCATGGTGGCGGCGGCGGGCAATCACGTGGTGACGCTGCATCGTGATCGGGTCGGCGCGTTCGAACTGCCGACGACGCTGGCCCCGCGCGAGTGGATGCGGATCGAGCCGACGATCGTTCAGTCGATTGCGCCGTGAAACTGCTCGAAGGTCTGGCCGATTGCATGGACCCGGATCTCGAGGCCTGAGCCCTCGACGATGAGCTTCCCGATGAACGGCCCTGCGAGTTCGAGGGAGAGCCTGCACGCACCAGTGAATCGTTCTGCTCGGCGCGGCGTGACGGAAGCGCCGTCCATGGTGATCGCTCCGTCCCAGACCTCGAGCGCGACGTTCACGGCCAACTCGGTCTCGAGGCGCGTGGCACCCGTCACGACGATCTCGGCCTGAGCGCGCTTCACGTCGAAAACATCAGGCGTTTCGGTGCGGAAGTACGCGCAGAGGTAACTGAACGAGATGGTGACGATTCCCGGGGCCGGCATCGCGACGGCGCTGATCCGACCGTCGTGGAACTCCAGAGCGTCGGGGCTCATGGCGTGCGCGCTCGCAGCGTTGCGACGGCGACGGCGGTCAGACTCCTGAAGCCGAAATCCTGAGACATCGGTTCGAGCACGGCGAGCCATCTCGGGTCCGCGTGAGCCCAGCCGATGCCGTTCATCGCGCCGATGACGTTGGTGGTTCTCGCTTCGTGGTCGCGTGCGCACAGCGGCGAGAGCAGCTCGAACGCGCGCGCTGGGTCGAGCCTCGCCGCCCACCATGCAGCGTGACCGACGTTCCGGCCCTTCAACCAGTTCAGGAACATCGCCTCGACCACCGGCGTCGCCCGGGCTCCGCACGCCGCAAGAATGTCGAACAGGGCATCGGCGAGCACTTCATCTCGCTGAACGACGGCCGCGAGTGCGTTCTGTCCAGCGGCACTGCGCGCCGCGAACGTGGCCACGACCTTCCACAGGTTCAGCCGCGCCTCGTTTCGTTCCTTGATCGTCGCGGCCTCGCGCTCGAGCTCCTTTCGGGCCTTCGGTGAGACGCCGTCGAGGTTGAGCGGTCCATTCGTGCCCAGCGTGACCGGCCCCTCGAGCATCGTCGTGCACTCGACGATCACTTCGGCACTGACCTCGCTGGCGCTTGCGTTCGTGCACGCGTTGGCGAGCGCGCCTTGCTGGCGCCAGATCGTCTTGAGGGCACCCGTCGCGACCGCGGTCTCCAACTCCAGCAGCGGCGCGAACACCGCCTTCGACGCCGCTCCTGGAAGGACGAACGGAGGCGGCGGCACGAGCTGCGCCTTCAACGTCTCGATCAACGCCGTGTCGGAGCGGCTGGGCATCGCGAGATGGTGCGCGGCTCTACTCCGCGCGGCAAGGGCGAACCTCCGCCGACGACGTGCAGTACGTTCGAGGAATGGTCCTGTTGCTCTCGCTCGTGGTCGCCGCCGCGCCGCTGCCGCCGATTCGGAGCGCCCGCTTCATCGAGCCCATCGGGTGGTCGACCGATCGTCACACGGTGGCGCTGCGGGTCTTCTACGGCGCCGATCACCCCGAATACGAACTCTGCCCGGGCTACCTCGACGCCGAGGGGAAGCCGTTCAGAACGGGGCTCGCCATCGTCGTGCTCAGAGACGACGCTGTTCTGCACTCGTTCGTCATTCAGGTGCCCGCCATCGAGGGCAAGTGCACGCCCGTCGCCGCGGCGAAGCAGGCGCTCGAGGGAGCGAAGGCGACGCTCGATGAGCTCGGCATCGATCGCACTGCGCCCGGGGTGGCGCTGGCCGTCACCATGGACAAGGGCAAGACGACGAGTCGTCGGAAGGACGACGCGCTGAACTCGACGTGGAAGGAGAAGTGGCGGGCACGCAACGGAGCCGTCACCCCGCTCGAGCTGGTCGTGTCGCTGAACGATGTGGTCGAGGCGGGCGGCTATCACGCGGTCACGACCTCGCTGAAGTGGACGCTGCGGCGCGGCGACACCGAGCGCGTTGGGTCGCTGAAGCTCCCGCCAGTCGAGTGGTCCGAGGCGATGGTGGGCTCCTTCAAGTGGGACCTGATGGCCTTCGCGACTCCCGAGGGAGAGGCGCGAGTCGCGATCGTCGGCGAAGACCACATCAACATGCGCGGAGGCTGGTCGAGGTCGACGGTGCTTCCGCTCGAAGCGGTGAAGTGATCGTCAGAGCGCGCCGAAGAGCTCTGGCAGGGCGCCGCGCATGGTGTCCACGCTCCTGACGCGGAACGTGCGTGTCGACACACGAGCAGCCTCGATGCGATCGACGC
>JAACJQ010000020.1 GCA_016879935.1 Archangiaceae bacterium
ACCCCTCAGTCTTCAGCGAACGGATTGACGGCCTGCACCGCGGCCAGCTCCTGGCGGGCCTCGGACAGCTCGGAGTTCGTCTCGCGCAGCCGGTCGGACAGCACCTGCACGAAGCTCCACAAGAGCTTCACCGCGAGGATCGACTCCTTCTTCATCAGCGCCATGAGATCGGGGCGAGAGATCACCATCACGCGCGTGGGCTCGTGGGCCCGAACGGTGGCGGAGCGCGGCGCGTTGTCGATGAGCCCCATCTCGCCGAAGTGACCACCGGCGCGAAGCTCGGCGATCTCGACGCCGCCCTTCTCGACCCCGACGCGCCCACGAATGACGACGAACAGCTCTTCGCCCGGCTGGCCTTCGGTGACGATCTCGCGGCCTGCGGGGAACGTGCGGGTCGTTGCGATGCTGAGCACGGCCGTCTGCTCTTTGTACGTGAGGTGCCTGAAGAGGGGGATCTTCTTCAGGGCCTCCATGCGCGACTGCGCTTCGACGACTTCTTCCTGCGCGCTCTCGGCATCACCCTTCACGCCGATGACGACGGTGGTGATGTTGTCTTTGCCGCCGCGCTCGTTGGCGAGGGCGACGAAGCGCTCGGGCTGCTCGGTCAGCGGCGTCGAGGTGACGAGCGCCGCCACCTCTTCGTCGCCGAGGTAGCCGTGCAGGCCGTCGGAGCAGAGAACGAAGACGTCGCCCGGCACGAGATCGACGATCAGCGTGTCGACCTGCACCGACTCCTGAATGCCGACGGCGCGGGTGATGACGTTGCGGTACTGGCTGGTGGCCGCCTGATCTTTCGTGATGGTGCCGGCCTTCAGCTGCGCCGCGATCAGCGTGTGATCTTCGGTGAGCCGGTGACACTGGCCGTTGCGCACGAGGTACACGCGGCTGTCGCCCACGTGCCCGATGACGCCCTTCGAGCCCGACACGACGAGGCACACGAACGTCGTGCCCATGCCGCGCTTGCTCGCGTCGCTGGTGGCCGTCTTGTAGATGTCGGCGCAGGCCCGCTGCACGGCGACTTCGACGAGTGACGCAGACGCGGCGCGGTTCGACTGCGTCGGGTCGCGCGCGAGGTCTTTGAGAATGCTCTTGTTCGCCGCGAGGTGCGCCTTCACCACCTCGACGGAGCGCGCGCTCGCGACCTCACCGGCAGCGTGCCCGCCCATGCCGTCGGCAACGATGTACAGGCCGCCAGCGGCGTCCACGAGCATCGCGTCTTCGTTGTGCTGACGCTTTCGGCCGACGTCGGTCTTGCCGTGCGCTTCGGTGCTGATCACGAAGGAGTTCCCTCTGGAAAGGAAGGCTGGTGACTGTAGGAGCGCTGGTGCGGTCAGACAAGGTGAAAGGGCTGACCACTCCAGGTGACAGCCGTCATTTCACTTCTGAAACGTCCCAGCTGATCGTGCTCATCAGCCCCTTCGCGCGCTTCTTCACGTCGGCGTCGAGGTACGCGACCGACTCGTTCAGCTTGTCCATCAGGCGGAAGTGCTTTCGCTTGCTGACCTTGAGCTGGAAGAGCGCGTGCGTGAGCCACGGGAATACCGCGGTGACGTCGGTGTGGCAGTACATCGAGCCCGTCTCGACGGCCTCGACCGAGACCTTGCCCCACGTGTGGCCTTCACCGGCCGGGCACGACGAGAGCGCGCCGTTATCGACCGGGTCGACGCAGAACTGCACGTCGATGTCGAAGCCGTGCGTCGGCACCGAGAGGATCTGATCGAGCAGCGGCTCGCCCTGGAGCGTGTAGTTCTTCGGCACGCCACCACCGAGGATCCAGATCGCGAGCTTTCCGTCGAAGTGATGCCGGCAGTAGTGCTGCATCGCCGCCATCGAATAGACGTCGTCGTTGATGTCGAGCTCGAACTTGAACGCGTCTCCGAGCAGCTTCTTGAGCTTCACGACGTTCAAGAAGATCGAGCCGTCCTGCACGGCGCCCGACCAGATCGGCACGGCGCGGCGGTAGCAGGTCGAGAGGAACGACGGCTGCTCGACGCCGAGCTCCTGCTCGATGGCGTTGAGGTGCTTGCCGAGCAGGTAGTGGAACTCGGGCGTCGTCATCTTCTTCTGGAAGTCGGGGCCCGCGATGATCGCCGAGAACAGGCGGTCGGTGTCGAGCAGCGCCTCTTCCCAGAAGCCCAGGTCGTAGATGCGAATGATGCGCGCGAGCCGCAGCTGCAGGTCGCCCGCGTTCGGGTTCACCTCGCGAATCTGGTGGCGAATGATGCGGTGGGCGTCGTGGTACAGGTTCGCGCCGGTGGTGGTGACGGCGCTGATGACGCCCGACTCCACGAGGGGAATGAGGCAGCTCTGGTGCAGACCGGCCGGCGTCATCGCGCCCGAGAGGGTCAGGAAGATCGCCGCGTTCTCCTCGAGGGAGCGCTTCATCAGCTCGAAAGCGATGCGCTCCTGACGGCCGACGTAGGCGCCGAACGCGGTCTCGAGCAGGTCGAGGGCGGTCTCTTTGCCGGTGATTGGGCGCGGGTTGACGTTTCGAGCGCCTTCGTGCGCCTTTCGAAGCTTGTGCTGCTGGGTCTTGGTAGCCATGGGCGCGGCGGATATACACGCAACCCTCTGGCCGATTCATTGGAGTTTTTCGTGCGACTGACTCGACTCTCTTTTCTCGTTGTGGGCGTTGTTGCTGCTGCAGGCTGCAAGGACTGCGGCAAAGGGCCGCTTGTGAATTCGCGGCCCGACCTTCGGGCGCTCGACTCGGCGAACGCGACAACCAGCGCCCTGAATTTCGCGGCCTGCTCGTCAATCGACGAGAACATGCAGCCGGTTCGCGACGTGTTCCCCGACATCGAACCCCTGGTCATCAGCAATGAGACGGGCAAGGCCAGCGCGAAAGCGAAGCTCACATTCAGCGGCAACGAGCCTTCGGCATTTGTGCTCCGCATCGGGCCTCCTGATGGCGGAAGTTTCGTCGTGGTCCAACCCCCCTACGAACTCGACGTTGGCGTGGGCGAGCGTGTCACTATCGAAGTTGGTTTTGCGCCAAGGAAGAGCGCGACTCAGCTCAGGATTCAGAGCGCGTCTCTGCGCATCGACGACCAGGTTCCAGAGACGACCAATGATCCGGAGATCTCCCTCGTTGGCGAGGTCTTCGATCTCCCTTCACAGGCGACCCTCGAAACCGGGGTTCAGCTCGAAGATGGCGGCTTCACCATCTGCGAGCAGAACTCGACTTTCACCGATTGCGAACTCAACTTCCCCATCACCCAGTTCGAGACGACGATCTCCAGAAAGATCAGAATCAAGAACAAGGGCTGCCCCGCGCTAAAGGTCACAGCGATCAAGGTTGGTATCGACCTCGCGGGCACCGAGTCGCCCGACTTCAGACTGGTCAGCCCGGCATCACCGTCGACCGCTGCCCCAATCTCCCTCAACAAAATCGACGGCACAGACACGATCGAAGCCACCATCGAGTTCAAGCCAACCGACAACGGACCCGGCAACGAGACCAAGAGCGGCTACATCATCGTCGACTCGAACGACCCCGTGAACATGGCGCCCAGCACGGCCCCGGGCGTGCTCAGCCTGCGCGGCGAAGGTCTGCGCCCTGCCCTCTCGGCCTCGCCCAGCTCGTGTGACTTCTCGCGCAGCTCGGACACCTGCGGCAACTCGCCGAAGATCGCAGACCGCGCGCGCTTCACCGTTCGCAACGACGGCAACGCCCGCGTGAAGATCACCGAGGCGAAGTTCAAGTCGGGCTCGGGCCAGAACGGCCGCTTCGCGATGGTGATGAACCCGACCAACCAGGAGATCGCTCCGGGCGCCTCGATCACGGTCGAGGTCACCCACAGCGACATGCCGCTCTACGTGATCGACGAGCTGCAGCTGAAGTCGGTCTTCGTCGGCGGCACCATCTCGGCTGGTGACGTCTCCTTCGCGCTCTTCGGTGGCCGCCAGCCCTGCCTCGAGACGGAAGACGAGGTGAACTTCAACAACCCGATGACGCCGATGTCGGCCAAGTCCTTCTTCATTCGCAACACGCGCCGGCTGTCTGACGGCGGCACCGACTCTTCGCAGTGCGGCACGCTCGTCATCAACCAGGTGGGCATCGAGCAGAACATGTTCTTCTCGATCATCGACCCGAAGATCGCGCCGAACACGCAGGTGCAGGCGGGCGGCATGGTCGAGACGGCCATTCAGTACAACCGGCCTCCGTCGGGCGGCATGCAGGTCGGCAAGCTGAAGGTGCTCTCGAACGACCCCTTCTTCGGGCCGCCCACCGGTACGAAGGAGATCAACATCATCTCGTCGGCCCCGTTCGACCCGCCGCCCAACGCGATCTTGAAGGGCTGCGTGCCCGCGATGCTGCTCAACGACCCGAACTGCACCTTCGGCATGGAGACGCAGATGACGGTGCAGCTCTCGCAGATCACCAGCGCGACCAAGACGGTCACGGTCTCGGGCTTCGACAGCACCGACTTCGACGGCAACACGATGGGCAAGCCGACCGAGTTCCGCTTCCAGCTGCTCGCCCCGTACCCCCCGATGGCGACGGCCATGAGCATGGTGCCCAACACGCGCGGCATGCCCAACAAGGCCGTGCTCACCCTGCCCGGCACCGGCCTGTACCGCGTGAACCTGACGGTGTGGGACAGCCGCGGTCAGCAGGGCCAGCCGGCGTCGCTGAACATCAACGTCGTCCCCTGACGGCAGCCTCAGCTCGATGAAACGAGGGGCGTGCAGACTTCGGTCGGCACGCCCCGTTTCATGTCCGCCGGGTTTCAGCTCACTTCTTCAGCGTGGCGAGCGTCGTCTTGAAGGTATCGAGCGCGGGGCCGAGCTGGCCGGCCAGCTGCGTCGCCTGCACCGTCGACTGATCCATCACCTGGTTCAGCTCGGCGAACGCACGCTTGAGCTCGACCCGATCGGCATCGTCGACGGCGCACTGGGCCTCGAGGCTACGCATGCGCACGATCCACGTGTTGCGAAAGGTCATCCACCGCTGATCGGCGTCGGCGGCCTTGCCCGTCACGGTCAGCTGCTTGCGCTCACTCTCGAGCTCGTCGAACAGATCTGAGAGCCCCGCCACGCACGACGAGACGCTCTGCACCGAGTTCTGCGCGGGCTTCTCAGGCGACATCTCGAACACCGACTTCGTCACGCTGTAGATGACGAGGCACGAATAGCCGACGGCCACGACGAGATAGAGGCCCCACGCCGCCCCTCGAAAGGGACGAAAGCGCGCGGCGTCACTCGTGGGCGTGTCGGCCATGGGCGAGTCTTAGCGGGCCTGTCCGGCGTTCGCAGGCGCCGCGGGAGCTGCAGGAGCAGGTGCAGCTGGCTGAGCGGCCGGGGTCATGGTGCGTTGCAGCCGGTTGAGGAACTGCATGCGGAACTCGCTGGAGGGGTACGTATTCCACCCCTCCTTCGCGTACTCGATCGACTTCTCCTTGTTGCCGAGCATGTCGTGCGACTGCATCAGCATGATGAGCGCGAAGTCGCGGGTGCGGGCCTTCTTGTCGCCTTCGACGAACCGGGTGAGCGGCTTGATGGCGTCTTCGAACTTGCGCGACTGGAACATGGCGTTGCCGAGGAAGAACGACGCGTCGAGCGCCTCGTCTTCGGCCGGGTTCATCGCGAGGAAGCGGTTGAGCTGCTCGATGGTCTCGGGCCAGTCGCTGCGACGGAAGGCCGTCTTGCCGCGCTCGAGCACCGCAGCGCCGACCTCTTTGCGAAGGAGCGTCGCGCGATCCTGAAGGGCCTGGCGGGTCAGCGGCGAGATCTTCGACAGATCGAGCTTCTGCAGCGCCTCGACGCCCTTGAGGCGCTCTTCGCCTGGCAGCGTCGTCATCATCTTGTAGACGTCGGCAGCGCCCTTCTCGGCCGCCGCGACCGCCGCCGCTTCGTTCTTCTGCTTCTCGATCTGCGCCGTCAGCTCGCTCACCTGCTGCTCGAGGCGCTGCTTCTGCTCGGTCGCCGAGGCGGCCTTGGCGCCAGAGACGGCGAAGGCGCCCGCGACACACACGCCGAGAAACCCCAGGTACGCAGCGCCCGTCGAGAACCAGGTGCGCTTCTGAAACTCGGCCTGCTGCGCGCTGACGACCTTGAGCTCGGCGTGCAGCGACTTGAGCGCGTTGTCCGTCTTGATCGTCATGTTGCGTGCTTCGACGACCTCGCGACGAATCTCCTCGAGCGGCTTGTTCAGATCGGTTGAGTCAGCGGCCATGGCGGGCGCTCCTGTACCACGAGCGTGTGAAGAGGTGACGAGTCAGAACCGCGTGCCGCCGCCGAAGCCCGGCACGTCGAGATCGCGCTTGGGTGCCGGAGGAAAGAAGAGCGAGACGCCGGCCGAGACGAAGACGCCGCCCACGTTGCGGCCCGCGAGCTCGCCCACGAAGACCCGGCCGTACAGGTAGCGAGCGTCGAGGAAGATGCCGACGCGGTCGGTGATGCGAAACGTCGCGCCGCCGTTCACGGACCAGCCCTGCAGAATGCGCTCGGCGCCGGGCTCGCTCGGAGACGTCACGATGGTGAGCATCGGCCCGGTCTGCACGCCGACGTACGGCACGAGGCCCTGAAACGGGAAGTCGTAGCGGGTCAGCCGCAGGCCGATGAGCCCGCCGTACGAGACCGAGGTGAAGAGCTCTTCACCGACGTACTTGAACGACTCGAAGCCAGCGAAGAGGTCGACCGCCAGCTCGAGCCACTCGAAGGCGCCGTAGCCGAAGCTCGCCATTCCCTGAACGCCGAGCGGCGCCGTCCCCGCCCTTTCGATCGGCGTGCCCAGCTCTGCTGCGCGGGCGTTGAAGTAATCGTTCATCGTCCACCGCAGCCCGCCTCCGAAGCTCACGCGGCCGACACCGTCGGTCGGGCTGTCTGCAAACGAAGGCGCTGCGAGCAACAACGCGACTGCGAACGCGATCCTCACCAGACCTTCCACCCCTCTGGGCGCTGACCGACACGAGGCGGAACTGGAGGCATCTGGTGGTGCGGCGTGGAGGGCGCCGTTCGAGGCTCGGCGGCGACGCGAGGCTCAGAAGAGGGCTCTGGCGCCTTCGTCGACAGCCCGGCGCGCTCCTCGAGCAGCTTCACGTACATCTTGAGCTCGGCGATGGCCTGCTCCTTCTCCATCAGGCGGCGGAAGAGCTCGACCCGGCGCTCCTTCTCGTCCATCAGCTCGCCGTGCAGTTGCATCAGCGACGCCATGGCCTTCTCGGCGTACGACGCGGGCACCGGCAGTGACGCGGGAGCTGCGACCATCATGGTGTCTGACAGGTTCATGAGTGACGGGACTCCCAGGCGATCTCGAGGAAGGTGCGGCGCCGTCTCGCCAGGCAGGCGTGCACGCAACGAAGCAGGCACCTGAAGCCGAACTCTCGCCAGATGAGCCGGAAGTGAGACGCCACTTCGCGGCCGGTGATGACACCTTTCATCTGGTCGCTCCCTTCGCGCTACAGGTGTGCAGCGGACGGTAGCAGCGGCGATCGGGCTGGCAATTTTTCGGCGGCCCTCAGCCACCGAGCTCGAGCAGCGGCAGGTCTCGAACGATCACCCGCGCACCACGAGCGTGAATCTGTGACTCGACGCCATCGAGCGCTGCCAGCCGCGAACGCGCCTGCTCGTGGGTCACGAGAATCGAGGCCGCGAGCCCTGCCCGCCTCGCCATGACCGCGAGCCGTGCCGACGAGTCGCTGGCCGAGGCCGTCTCCACGAGCCACGACGAGGGATCGATCGACTCCAGCTCGGCCGGCACCTTCAGCAGCGAGACCGAGCCTGAGCCGAAGTCTTCGACCTCGACGCCGACCTCGAGCAGCCCGGTCACGGCATCGAGCACGCGCGTCCGCTCCGTCGGCTGCAGGTCGAGGCGAGCCGAGAACAAGGTGCGCGGCGCGGTCGCGAGCGTGCCTTTCTGGAACCGCGTCGCCAGCGCCGACCACACGATGCGCTCCTCCACCGCGCGCGGGTCGATGATGACGAGCGAGCCGGCCGGTGTCTCGGTGAGCCAGAAACGCTTCGCCAGCACCGAGAGGAACGTGAGGCTCTCGAAGTAGCCGCGCGGCGGGCCCGAATCGAGGGTGGGCATCGCCGTGCCGAACGAGGGCCGACCGAGCGACTGATCGAGCTGGAGCGGCGTCGCCGGTTCCAGGAATGCAGGCGCGGGGTGCGCCCTCGCCAGGAACCGTTCGATGGCCTGCGCGTACTGCGCCTGAACCTGCGGCGCGTCGAGCGGCCGATCATCACCCTGTCGCCATGGCGCGGCCTTGAGCGCTCTCGAGACTGCGGCACCAACCGCCTCCGCCACCGAGCGTGGATCCGCGAAGCGCACCTCGAGCTTCTGCGGGTGCACGTTCACGTCGACCGCACGGGGGTCGATCTCGATGAACACGAGCGCCACCGGCTGCCGGCCAGGCGGCAACGAGTCCTGGTACGCGCGCTGAATCGACGCCGTGAGCCCGCGATCACGAATGTACCGGTGGTTCACGAAGGTCATCAGCCCGCGCGCGTTCGAGAGCGTGAACTCGGGCGCGGCGATGAAGCCGGTGACGGTGAGCCCGAGGCGCCGCTCCTCGATCGTCAGCAGATGCGGAGCGGCTTCAGTGCCCAGCACCGCGGCGGCTCGCTGAATCGGCTCCGTTGCGCTCGGCGGGCTCGACCAGATCTCCTTGCCCTCGTGCTCCAGGGTGAAGCCGACCTCGGGGTGCGCGAGCGCGAGCCGGGTCACCGCGTCTTCGCAGTGCAGCAGCTCGGTCTGCTCCCGTTTGAGGAACTTGCGGCGCGCGGGCACGTTGAAGAACAGGTCTTCCACGTCGATGCGCGTGCCCCCGACCGCCGGAGCGTCGGTGATGAGCGGCTCACCACCCCCCTCGACGACGATCCTGGTGCCCGAGAGCGCCTCAGGCTCGCTCGTCACCAGCGTGAAGCGGCTCACCGACGCGATCGCCGGCAACGCCTCACCGCGGAAGCCCTTGGTGAGAATGTGAAAGAGCCCTTCACGATCTTCGAGCTTGCTGGTCGCGTGGCGCTCCATGCTGGTGAGCGCGTCTTCGCGAGACATGCCGTGGCCGTCGTCGATGATCGTGATGCCGCCACAGCCACCGCGCACGAGCCGCACCGTCACGCGGGTCGAGCCGGCGTCGACGGAGTTCTCGGCCAGCTCCTTCACCACCGACGCAGGGCGCTCGACGACCTCGCCGGCGGCGATCTGGTTGATCAGGTCGGGAGGTAGTCTGCGAACGCGGCCCATCGAGCGACGATTTCCGAGCGGCCACACCATCGCGTTGGCTACAGTCACGCAACGCCTTTCTCACGGCGCCGCCCAGTGAACGCCACGGACCTCTTGAAGAAGCTCCACGCCCACCTCGGTCAGGTGGTGCTGGGAAAACCCGAACAGACGAAGCTCGCCCTCACCTGCCTCGCCGCACGTGGGCACCTGCTGCTCGAAGACGTGCCGGGAGTCGGGAAGACGACGCTCGCCGAAGGGCTGGCCCGCTCGTTCGCGCTCTCGTTCGCGCGCGTGCAGTTCACCGCCGACCTGCTCCCGAGCGACATTCTGGGTGCGCAGATCTTCCTGCAGCAGCAGGGCGCGTTCGAGTTCCGCCCGGGCCCGATCTTCCACCAGCTCTTGCTCGCCGATGAACTCAACCGCGCGCCGCCGCGAACGCAGTCGGCGTTGCTCGAAGCGATGGCGCAGGGCCAGGTCAGCCTCGACGGCGTCACGCGCCCGCTGCCTGCGCCGTTCGTCGTGGTCGCCACGCAGAACCCGCTCGATCTCTCCGGCACGTATCCCCTGCCCGACTCACAGCTCGACCGCTTCCTCATGCGGCTCTCGCTCGGGCACCTCGACCCCGCCATCGAAGCCGAGCTGCTCGTGAATCGGCGCGGCGACCCGCTCCATTCGCTCGGCGCCGTCGCCAGCTCGGCCGATCTCGTCAGCATTCAGGCTGCGGCCGATCAGGTCACCATCACGAAAGACGTCGCCGACTACGCCGTTCGCCACGCGACCGAGACGCGCAGCAACTCAGAGATCTAGCGTGGCGTGTAGACGCGCGCGTTGCTGTACATAGTATCGCCGGCCCGTGCGTGGGCCCTGGGGGA
>JAACJQ010000166.1 GCA_016879935.1 Archangiaceae bacterium
CGCCCTTCTTCCGTTCGCCGGTGGCCGGGTTCTTCCAGTCCTTCTCGCCGCTCGCGAGGCCGACGAAGTTCGAGACCGTCTTGGGCGTCTTGTCTGCGTAGAACTTGATGGTGATGTCGCCGAGGCTCGTCTTCATGACGGCGAAGATCGGCTTGCCGGCTTCGGCCTTGCCCATCCCCCCCGACGCCGTGGAGCCTGCAGGCGTCGACTCGTTCTTCGGGCACCCAGCGAGCGCGAGCAGGGCCGCGCCAAGGAGCAGCGCTCTCACTTCTTGCCTTCCTTCTTCGCCGCGGGCGCCTTCTCGCTGATCGTCACCTTGATGATCTTCTGATCGACCACGGGGCGATCCATCGGGCCCTTCTGAACCTCGCCGATCTTCACGACGTTCTCGTAGCCCGAGATCACCTCGCCGAAGATCGTGTGCTTGTTGTTGAGGTACGTGGGGTTCGAGGTGGTGATGAAGAACTGCGAGCCGTTCGTCGCCGGCCCACGGTTCGCCATGGCGAGCAGCCCGGTCTTGTCGAAGCCGCGGTTCGACTGAAACTCGTCTTCGAAGGTGTAGCCGGGGCCACCGCGGCCGGTGCCCTCGGGGTCGCCACCCTGGATCATGAAGTTGGGGATCACGCGGTGGAAGACGAGGCCGTCGTAGAAGGCGCGCTTGGTGGGCTTGCCCGTCTTCGGGTCGACGAACTCCTTCTCTCCGGTGGCGAGGCCGACGAAGTTCGCGACGGTCTTCGGCGCGTCTTTCGAGAAGAAGCGAATGACGATGTCGCCCTGCGTCGTCTGCAGCGTGGCGTAGAGGTCCTTCCCCTCCATCGCGAGGGTCGTGAACTTGCCCTGCGCGAAGCTGAGGGCGGGAACGAGCAGGAGCAGGAAACAGAGAGCGCGGACGGTTCGCATGGCGGCGGAAGGTACCGCTGCCGGGTACGAGGCTCCAAGCCGATTCTCAGGGCGTGGTGGGCGGCTCGGACTGGCGCGTCGAGAGAATGACCAGCGTGTCTTTCGCGGCGGCCTGCTCGGCTTCCTTCTTCGAACGCCCGGTGGAGCGCGCGAAGACCTCGGCGCCGATCGACACCTCGACCTCGAAGATCTTCTCGTGATCGGGGCCGGTCTCGCCCACGACGCGGTACCGTGGCGAAGCCTTGTAGCGGCTCTGGCCTTCTTCCTGGAGCAGCGACTTGTAGTCCTGCCCCTGCCGCCCCTCGGCGACACCCTCGAGCGCGTCGGCGAAGACCCGATCGATGAAGGGCATCACGGCCGCCATGCCGTCCGAGAGGTAGAGCGCGCCGATCACGGCCTCGGTGGCGTCGGCGATGAGCGAGGTCTTGTCACGCCCGCCGGTGAGCTCTTCTCCCCTGCCCAGGAGCAGCACGTCGCCCAGGCCGAGCGCGCGGCCGATGCGGCCCAGGCCCTCTTCGTTCACGATCAGGGCGCGCAGCTTCGACAGCTCGCCTTCGTTGGCTTTGGGGAAGCGCTCCATCAGGCGGTGGCCGATGGCGAGATCGACGACGGCGTCGCCGAGGTACTCGAGGCGCTCGTTGTCTTCGAGTGGCAGCTCTTTGTGCTCGTTGCAGAAGCTCTTGTGGGTGATCGCCCGCAAGGCCAGCGCCTTGTCGGTGATCGACAGCGCGAGCCGTTGCTCGAGGCTCGCGAGGCGTTCGTCGTTCGTCTTGAAGCGCGTCGCCACGTTCAGCAGACCTGGTTGCGGCCAGCTTCTTTGGCCTCGTAGAGCTTTTCGTCTGCGCGCTGCACCAGCGCCTCGGCGCCGTCGCCCTTCTTGCCCAGCGTCGACACCCCGCACGAGATCGTCACGGGAATGCGCTCTGCGTCGAAGTTGAACTCGTGCTTTTCGACCACCTTCCGCACCTTCTCGGCCATGGCGAGCGCGCCCTTCTGATCGACCTCGGGGGTGAGCACGGCAAACTCTTCGCCGCCGTAGCGGGCGAGCAGGTCTTCTTTGCGAATGCGCTTCTTGATCGCCGAGGCGACCTCTTTGAGCACGGCGTCTCCGGCGAGGTGCCCGAAGGTGTCGTTGATGCGCTTGAAGTGGTCGACGTCGATCAGCACCAGCGAGAGTGTGCGGTTGTACCTGCGGCTGCGCGAGATCTCGCGCTCGATGGCCTCGTCGAAGAAGCGCCGGTTGTTGATCTGGGTGAGGCCGTCGACCGTGGTGAGCCGGTAGATCTCGTCGTGGTACGCGGCCTCGATGTTGTTGTGCGCGATGAACTTGAACACCGTGCGCCCGACCTTGATGAGATCGTTGTTGCGCAGCTGCACCCTGCCCTCGAGCGACTCGTCGTTGAGGAACGTGCCGTTGGTCGAACCGACGTCTTCGATCTCGGCCTGGCCCTCGGTGACGGTGATGCGCACGTGCTGCCGGCTGACGGAGTCGTGGTCGATCTGAATGTCGCTCTTCGACGAGCGGCCGATGTTCAGCTTGCCCTCTTCGAGATCGAACTTTCGGCCGAGCTCTTCGCCGTAGATCACGACCAGCGCCGACGATCGCGCGAACGCCCGCTTCTGGATCTTGGAGATCGCGGTGACGGCGGTGACGGTCTTCTGCCCCATCGGTTCGGGCAGCCTACCACTTCGCCTCTGGAACGCTTCCCACGACGCAAAACGGGGCGCCTCCACCGAAGGAAGCGCCCCGTCTTTCACGACAGCGTCGACTGATTACTGAATCGTGACGCCGGTCTTCGAGATCGACAGCTCAGGCTGCACGGCGGTGGCGGCGTCGTAGAACAGCTGCGCCTTCACCGTCGCGCCCGTGGCGGTGCACGAGCCAGGGAGCGTGAACTCGACTTCGCCGCTGCCAGCCTTGGTCTCGGTCGACGAGCTCATGGTGTCGCAGCCGGCGATCGGCATGCCCATGGCGTTGGCGAACGAGAGCTTCACGAGGCCGTCGTCACCGGGCGCCGTGCCGATCTTGAACTTCTCGACGGCGACCGTGATCTTGCCCGCGTGCGCGACCGGCATCGCCAGGTCGGTCTTGAACGACACGGTCTGCTCGCCGTAGTCGAGGAAGCCGAAGGCGGTGAGGTAGTTGGTCACGCGGTCGTAGTTCGTCGCGTTGAGCTCGACGAGCGACTGGAACGTGAGCGCAGGGCCGCCAGCGGGCGTCGGAGCGCCGCTCAAACGGAGCGCCTGCACCTGCATCGGCGAACGGCCACCAGCCGCCAAGCCCGACTTGAAGAGACGGTCGCGGAAGGTGCCCGGAGCCGCAGGGAGCGAGAAGCCGTCAGCAGCGCGCGCGGCGTCGAACAGCACGTCCCAGCGGTGCTCGAGCTCGTCCGAGAACGTCACGCGAATGACCTGCGAGCTGGTGCCCAGGCCCGTGGCGACCGCGGCCGTCACGAACTTGAAGCTGCGGGGGCCGATGCCCGCCACCGCCGCCGTGTGTGCGTTGAAGCGGCCCGACTCGGGGAACGTGGGGAACGACTGGGCCGAGATGTCGATCGGCGTCGCGGCCTTGGGGTCGAACACCAGCTTGTTGTCCGCGAGGCGAACGAACAGGGCCGAGGCACCGACCTGCGCCGACTTGTCCGAGGCGGCAGCAGCCGAGAGCGCGGCGACGATGATGCCGTACTCCGAGCCTTCCGTGCCGCTGTGCGACGGGGCCGAACGAACCGGCAGCAGGCCCGCAGAGGGCAGCTGATCCTGCTTGTCGAGGACGTCGTCGAGGGGCGTCGCCAGGTTGACGGCAGCGCCGAGCCCGAGGGGGATGACGCCGCGGCCGGGAACGTTGACGCCCGTGAGGGCCAGCGCGCCGTCGGCGAACTTGCCGCGGTACGACGGCATCTTGGGTGCCTTGAGCGCGAAGCCGAAGCCCAGGGGAACGTTCGCCCACTTCAGGTTCTTGTCCGTGAAGTGACCGGTGTTCGAGTAGTCCCAGCCCTTGGTGCAGTTCGGGTACGTCTGGCCGTCCTTGCAGGCCGCGTTCGCCATGTTGAACTGCACGTCGCGAACGATCGACGAGTTCAGCTTGCGAATGAGCGGCTGCACCTGGCCGAGGATCTGGCCGATGTTGATGTTGTCGGTGCCGCCCGAGAACGCGCCGAGCAGCGGGCTCAGGTCGCCGATGGTGAGCTCACCCGAGAACGCCCAGGCCGCGCGCGTGCCGCAGTCGCCAGCACGAATCTTGGTCTCGTCAGCCGCGCCCGAGGTGTCGGTGCAGACGCCGTTGAGGCCGAGGCCCGCGAGGGTGTTCTTGTTCGTCTCGCTGAAGACGAGGAACGCGCCGTCGGGCACGTTGACGTTCATGTCGATCGTCGTGCCGAGCTTGATGCGCGTGGGGCGCGAGGGGCCGAGGAGCTGGGTGAGGTTCAGGTTGGTGACGGCTCCGGCGAGCGACATGCCGCCCACGCCAGCCTTGATGTTGGCGTTCATCGGGTAGCCGTCGAACGTGCCCTTGAAGCCGCCGAACTTGTTCACCGGGTTACGGCGCAGCACCACGTTCAGCACGTTCGCGTCAGCGCCAGAGGGGCGGTAGTTCGCGATGGTCACGTAGGTGAAGTCGGTGTGGAACACGGTGACGCTGTACGAGGTGGCCGCGCCGAAGACGTAGCTGCCCACGCCGGCCGCGTTGGTCTCGACCGGAGCCGCCTGGGCGATCTCCGCGCCCGCCGCGTCGCTGATGATCACGCGCGCGCCCGAGATGGGGCGACCGGTGAGCTCATCGGTGACGACGACGGTGCCGCCCATCGCGGGAGCCGCGACGACGAGCGCCTTGCCCGTGCACGTGATGCCGCCGAAGGCCGCCTGAACCGCCGCGACGCCATCGCCGCCAGTGGTGGCCATCGTGCCGGCCGTGAACTCCGACGAGAGACCCGTCGCCGGCATCGGCGCCGAGAGCGGGCTGCCAGCCGGAGCCGTCCACGTCGCGCCGTCCTTGATGATGACGGGCTCGGTGCCGGCCCACGCCGACACCCAGAACTTCATCTTCGAGCCGGCCTTCACGACCGCGAAGTCGGGAATGATCGCGCAGCGCGTGACCGTCGAAGCCGCGGGAGCCGCCTCGCACTTGCCGCTGCGGCAGACGAGCGAGCTTCCACAGTCGGCGTCAGCCGAGCAGAGCTTGGGCTTGCACTCACCACCGGCCTCGGTGAAGTCGCACACGCACGAGGTCTCGGTCGCGCACTGCTCGAGCGCCGTGGCGCCCTTCGCGACGCGGCCGCTCGGCGCGCACTCGAGGTTGCTGGCGCAGTCGGGCACGCACGTGCTCGAGCTACGCGAACAGCGGAAGAGCTTGGGGCACTGGTCGTCGTCGTTGCACGAGTCGGTGGCTCCACCACCGCCAGTGCCACCGTCGTTACCGGCAGGAGGGGGACCACACGCGATCGAGGACAGCGCCGCAGCAGCGAGCGCCACCCAGAGGGTGTTGCGAAGCTCAGCCTTCATTCGAAGTACTCCCTTTGAGGTGGAAACGGCCCTTGGGTGAGAAAGGCGCGGCTCGTTTCCGATATCGGCCTACCCGTGTCAACCGGGACCGGTGACGCACAGCGACGCTCGTGCCATCTGGGTTCACAAACCGTTTCGCACAGTTGGGTCTTGTCACGCGTGACAGGACTGTCGCGGTCACCGAGACTGGAGCGCCGTGGCGTCTCGCACACCCAGAGTGTCAGGTGATCTGCTCGGCAGTGTGCTGGCTTCGGTCTCGCGCGAGTCGGGCTCGGCCGTGGTGCTCATGCCAGTCTGGCGGCAAGTGGTTGGAGACACGCTCGCGGGCGTCTCATCGCCGCGGAGGTGGTTGGGCACCACGCTCGTGATCGGCTGCGCGAGCGCCTCGTGGGTGGCCGAGCTCTCCCAGCAGAAGGCGCAGTGGCTGACGCGCCTTCAGCAACGCCTGGGGAAGAAAACGGTCGAGTCTCTCGTCTTCGAGGTCGCATGACCTGGCTGGTCGTTCTCACCCTCGCCGCGACGCCGACGCTCGAGCAGCAAGCCTCGTCGCTGGTGCGTGAGCGTTTCGAGACGAGCGGGCGCAGCCCACCCGTCGACGATGTGCGGCTGGGGCTTGCCGCGCGCAGCCTCGCGAAGCTCGCGCTGGAACAATCGGCGAGCGACGCGGCGGGCCTGCTCGCGGTGACAGGTGCGGTCTCGGCGACCGGCGGGTGGGACGCGAGCCCGACGGCGATTCTGATCAAAGCGTCGCCCGGTCAGTTGATGGACGAGCTCGGCAGGCTGCAGAGCCTCGCCACCGATCCCGCGCAGGCGCTCGGCGTCGGGTTCGCCGAGAAGGATCAGCGCGGCGCGATCTGTATTCTGCTCACGCAGCGCAAGTTCGAGCTCGAGCCCCTGCCCCGCCACTTCAAGAAGGCGCCCGGAGAGCTCGAGGTCTGCGGTGCGCTCACGGAGCCACTCGAGACGGCCGAGCTCTTCGTCACCCAGCCTTCCGGAGCCGTCGTTCGTCTACCGATGAAGCCGAAGGCGAAGCACGGTCTGTGTGGCTCGTTCCGGCCGAGCGATGGGCGCAACGTCGTCGAGGTGCTCGGGCGTGGGCCGAAAGGGCCAGAGGTCGCGGCGCTCTTCTTCGTCGACGTGGGCCAGGCGGTCGCGACGGCCGATCAGCACGTGGTGGAGCCGACGACGCCGACCGAGGCTCGCCGCGCCGTGCTCTCCCGCGTGAACGGGCTGCGACGAACGATGGGGCTCGGCACCCTGGCGAGCGACAAGGCGCTCGACGCGATCGCGCAGGCCTACGCCGACCGCATGGCGACCGAGGGCTTCTTCGCCCACGTCGATCCTCAAGGTGGCGATCTGAAGTCGCGACTCGTGGCCGGCAAGTACAAGTTCACCGCGGCCGGCGAGAACCTGGGCGCGTCGACGGGGCCCCTCGCCGCGCACTTCGGCATCGAGCACAGCCCAGGGCATCGGCTCAACCTGCTCGAAGCGCACCATCGGGCGATCGGCATCGGGCTGGCCACGAGAGCCGAAGATGGGCTCTCGGTGCTGGTCGAGGTGCTCGCAGCGCCGCTCGACGACGGTGGCGCCGACCCGATTGGAGCCGCGTACACGGCCCTCGACGAGCTGCGCGCGAAGCGTGGGCTCAAGCCGCTCAAACGAAACCCGGTGCTCGAAGCGCTGGCGCAGGAGCACGCCCGCCGCTGTCTGGCCCGCGATGCGCTCAAGTCGGATCTGCCCGATGGCCGCAAGCTGCACGACAAGGTCTTCGAGGCGATGGCCGATGCACGAGAGGCGTCGGTCGATCTCGCGGTCGTCGAGGCGCCCTCGCTGTTGCCGGTCTCGAAGAACCTCTCGAGCCCCACCTACACCTCGGTCGGGCTGGGGCTCGTGCGAGGCGATTCCGAGAAGTACGGCGCCGACAAGTTGTGGCTCGTCGTCATCTACGCGAACCAGGCGCCAGAGAACTGACGGTCCCTCTGGGAAAAAGTGGGGCCCTCTCGGATCTGCGGGCTACATTCCCTTGAAGCAGAGGGGCTCCACGTGACCACGACCAACCGACCCGTCATCCTCGCGATCGACGAGGACCGCTCGAATCAGGGAAAGCTGGCTCAGGCGTTCAACGCGCAGGGCCTCTTCTACCGGTTCATCACCGATCGCCGGAAGGTCGCGGGCGGCATCAAGCAGCTCTCGCCCGACATCCTCATGGTGTTCGGCGAGCTCTCGAGCGACTTCGTCATTCAGGTGCTCGACACCGTCGCCTCCGACGTCGCCTCTTCGGCCCTGCCGATCATCGTCGTCGCCGGAGACATCAGCGACGCGCAGTTCGTCACCGGGCTTCGCACGAACGTCGTCGCGCTGTTCCCCACCCCCTTCGAGCCCGCGAGCGTGATGGCCGTGAAGGGGTTGTTCGACGAGCTGCACGCCCGGCCGGGCGTGGTGAAGGGTCAAGGCGACGCCAAGCTGCTCCATCGGCTGATCGATCACATTCGCCGAACCCGCCGCGCCGGAGCGTTGATCATCGACCCGCGCACGCCCAACGAGGGCAAGGCGGTGTTCAGCCACGGCAAGCTCGAGCGCGCGTCGTTCCTCGGCGCCGTCGGCCCTGATGCGCTCAAGGCCATGAGCGCCGTGCCCCGTTGTGCGTGGACGTTCAGCGAAGTCGCGGGCCAGGCTGGTGACGGCGCGGGCGTGGTGATCGAGGTCGGAGACGTCGCCACGGGCGAGCACGAGATCGCCGAGGTGATCGTCGGCCAGGAGGTCGTCGAGGACGAGCCGCTCGCGTTCGAGGTGACGGTGCCGCGGCCGTCTGCGCCCACGTCGCCGCCGCCTCCGCCGCCGAACCTCACGCCCGAGCCGATGCTGGCGCCCGGTGTTCAAGCGATTCAGCTGCTGCTGGTCGACGACGACGAAGCGATCTTGCGCATGTTCAAGACGCTCTTCGTGAAGCACGGCTTTCAGGTGAGCACCGCCACCGACGGGCAGCTGGGTGCCGAGGTCGCGCTCACGAGAGCCTTCGACGTGGTGCTGGCCGATCTCAACATGCCGCACCTCGACGGCTGGGGGCTCTTGCGGCTGCTGCGCGAAGACTTCCGCACGCGCGAGCTGCCGGTCGCCTTCATCTCGGCACACGACGACTACCGCGAGTCGCTGAAGGCCTTGAACGCCGGAGCCCAGGCCTACCTCTCGAAGGGCACCCGCCTCGATGCGCTGGTGACGCAGGTGAAGAAGCTGCTCGAGCCGCGGCAGGCGGCGCTCAACCTGCTCGCCTCGGCCGCGCCGTTCTCGCTGCAGGTCGCGCCCGTCGGGCCTCAGTGGCTGTTGCTGCACCTGGCCGAGCTGCACGCCTCGGGTCGCCTCGACGCGCGTGACGGCTGGGCGAACTACGCCCTCTTCTTCACTGACGGTGTCTGCACGCACTGCTCCGCTCAGGCCGGCAAGTACACGGCCGAGGGTGAGAAGGCCTTCAACGCCTTCGTCGCCAGCAAGAACGCCGAAGGCACGTGGACTCCCGGCAACGGCGCCGCGCCTCAGAACCTGCACCTCGCCACGCCGGTGTTGATCGAACGCGCCTGCGCGACGCTGAACGAAAACGAGCGCCGCATGCGTGAGAGCCTGATGGTGAGCGCCACGCAGGTGGACGTGAACACCGATCTCTACGCCGTGTACCGGCAGGTCGGCCCGAAGCAGTGGCTCGAGGCCGCGAAGCTCATCTGTGAAGACAAGCTCTCGCCGCGCGACATCATCGGCCGGCTCGAGATCAGCCCCATCGACGTCGAAGAGACGATGAAAGATCTCATTCGCCGCGGCGTGGTGACGCTCAAGAAGGCGTGGACCCAAAAAACAGCCGCGCCCGGAACATCACTCCGGAGCGCGGCGGCACTGTGCTTGAGCTGTGAACGTCGCTGGGTGGTGGTTCAGACCAGACGGCGCTGAGTCGCGAACGACTCGATGCCCATCTGCGGCCCGGACGGCAGCGCGTAGAGGGGGCACTTGATGCAGGTGAAGCTCTGCCAGCCACGACGCACGGCCTCATCGAGGCAGTTGTCGTAGTGCGAGCAGTTCAGGTTCCGGTGCTGCTCCACGCCGAGGCGCTTAGGACCGGCCTCGGGGTTGATGCTCTGCGGTAGTTCGGTCGGACACGGCTTCATGATCGTTCGGCCTCCCTGGAAAACTTCCCCCCGACTGCAGAATCAGAAAATACGCTCACTCGTCTTTGAGACCTCTGCGACTACCCTCTTCCGTGAGTCATTTCCGAGCATCGCCCCCCGCCCTGCGCCTGCAACTTCTCTCCCCTGCTCGGAACCGCGGCGCACCGTATGGACCCGGGAATCGTGCGGTCAACCCGGCGAGCGCGGAATCCTTATCGGATTCACTCCGTTTCCTGCTTCGAACCTCGATTACGATTCGACGCGGCAGCGTGTACGGCAACCATCCAACGAATGTCAAACCGGGGTCCCCACGCAGAGCAGGCGTGATCATCGCTGCGTTCGGTTTTCTCCTCGGAGCCGCGCCTTCCTTCGCCCAGTCGCGTGAGCTGATCGAAGCGGTGCGCGTGCACGCTCCCAATCTCGGAGCGCGGGCGCAGCGTGAGCTCGAGGTGTGCGCGAACGCGTCTGACGCAGGTGTGACAAAGCCCTGTAGCGACCACTCCAGACTGTCACTGCTCACCGGCGTGTTGTGGCTGTCGGAAGGTGAAGCGGCGCGCGCGGCGAATCAGCTGTCGTCGGTGAAGCCGCCGAAGAAGCTCGAGGCGTTTCACGGGTGGTACCTGGGCGAGGCGCAGGCGTACTCGGGGCAACGCGCGCTGGCGCTCAAGACGCTCACGAAGGCGAAGCCCGGCGCGCCACCGTCGTTGTCGAGGCGAATCGATCTGCGCATTGCCGAGCTGCAGCTCGATCTCGGTCAGGCGGCGAAGGCGAGACCGGTGCTCGAGCAGGCCGCCGCTGAGACGCCGACCGCCGAGGCTCTGCTCTCCCGCGCCTACGCGCGCTTCGCGACCGGAGCCCGCGTCGAGGCCCAGAAGGACCTGCGCACGATTCTCATTCGGTTTCCCACGCACCCGCACGCGGCCGAAGCGATGCGCTTGTTGTCGTTCGACGGCACGCCGGCCTTCACGTTCGAAGAGCAGCTGATGCGCGCACAGGCGTTGATCGCGCAGGGCGCTCCGTCGGAGGCGCTCTCGCAGCTCGACGGCACCATCGTTCCCGAGGGGAAGGATCAACAAGGTGGGCTCGCGCGCATCGCGTTGCTCCGCGGTCAGGCGCTGCTGGCGAAGGGCCAGGAGGCCGACGCGTTCGCCCAGCTCGAGCTCGCGATGAACACGGGCCGGCCAGCGGCTGCGGCCGAGGCGATGATGACGAAGGCGCGGCGGCTGATGCGCGCGCAGGACCACGAGAAGGCCCGCGCGCTGATGCTGGCGCTCGATGCGAAGTATCCCGACAACGGCAACTCCGATGATGCGGCGTATCTGGGCTCGTGGGTCTCGCTCGCCGATGGAAAGTACGCGCAGGCCGTCGCCGACTTCGATCAGTTCGAGCTGCGTCACCAATCTTCGAAGAAGCGTGACGAGGCGAAGTGGTTTCGGGCGTGGGCGCTCTTCCGGCTCGGGCGCTTCGATGACGCGCGCAACAGCCTCGCGGCGATCATGGACGAGTTCCCGAAGTCGTCGCTCGTCGCGCAGGCCCGCTACTGGAGCGCCCGCTTCGCCCAGCTCGGCAAGCTGCGCCGGGTCTCGACGAAGACGGCGTTGGAAGATGGTGGAGTCTCCGAGTCGACGCGCGCCTCTGCCGACGGCGGCGTGCCGATCGACGTCGCGCAGGAGTATCGCGAGATCGCCCAGGGCTTCCCCGGCACGCTCTATTCGGTGCTGGCGATCGAACGGCTCCGCGAGCTCAACCAGCCGTTGCCGAAGCTGTTCACCGAGACGCCGAAGGCCTTGAAGGTCGCCCCACCCGCTTCGCTGAGTCTCGCGCTCGAGCTGGCGAAGACGGGCCTGCTGCGTGACGCCGCTGAAGAGGTGAACCGGGTCGTGGGCACGGTGGGGTCTTCCGACGACGCGCTCACGCTCGGTCACGCGCTGCAGACGATCAGCGAGTACGGCCCTGCGCATGGGCTCGCGGCGCGGTGGCTCTGGGGTCAGGTCTACACGGGCAAACGGCCCGAGGCGCTGATGCTGATGTACCCGCGCGCGTACCAGGACACGGTGGAGGCCCGCGCCGCCGAGGTCGGGCTCGATCCCTTCCTCGCCTGGGCGATCATGCGACGCGAGAGCGGCTTCCGGCCCGAGGTCGTCAGCAGCGCCGACGCGCGAGGTCTCATGCAGATCATTCCGCCGACCGCGAAGGCGATCGCGCTGGAGCTGAAGACCACCACCCCGGCTCCTGACGATCTCTACGCGCCCGAGGTGAACGTTCGCTTCGGCACCTGGTACCTGTCGGCGCTGCTCGATCGCATGGGCCACCCCGGCCTCTGCGCGGCCTCGTACAACGCCGGTCCGTCAGCGGTGGCGAAGTGGATGAACCAACGCGGAACACTGCCCCTCGACGAGTGGACCGAGGAGATTCCGTACAAAGAGACGCGCGGCTACGTGAAGCAGGTGCTCGCCGACTACGTGATCTACCAGCAGCTCTACGGAGACCCCGCAAAGCCCGGCCGAATCGCGTTGTCTCTGCCTGCGCCCAAGACCACGGGCGTCGGCTTCTAGCGCAGCATGTTCATGCGCTGACGGCTGGCCTCGCGGGCCTTGTCCTGGAACTGCTTCGACTCGTTCTTCAGCGACTCGAGCTCACCGCTCACCTGGGCGCGCTGCTGACCGAGCTGCGACTTGCGCGCCTTGGCCTCGGGGTTCGCAGACCAGCCGATGCCGGCGATCTCCTTGTCGATCTTTGCGAGCTGGGCACCCTTCTCGATCATCAGGGCCGGCAGCTGCATCTCCCGAGCTGTGTCTTTGGCGGCCTGCTTGGCCTGGGCGCCGACGGTGGAGACGGCTCCGCGCAACTTGTCGATGAAGGACATGGTGTGGACTCCCGATGAGGCAGACTGCGGTGATTGGACACCAGACCAGCCATGTGTGCGCAATCGTCATCTGATCCACGCGTGATCGTCGGCGGGTTCACGTGATTCGCGCGCTCGCTTCGTTGGTCTCGTCGCTGGTGTTGATCGCGCTGCCCACGCTGACGGTCTGGCTCGCATCTTCGCTGATCGCGTTTCACGGCGGGCCGCGTGAGCTGGCGCTCGTCGGCGGGTTGCTGCTGTTCCCCATTCTGCCCGTGCTCTGGGAGTGGCGCGCCACGCGAGCCTGGAAGCTCGGTCTTCAGCGTAGGAAGCAGTTCGTCGGCACGCCGAAGCGGCTGTTCTCGGGCTTCACACGGCTGGCGCTGCGCACCCTCCTGATTTGCCTCGTGTTCACCGGCGCGATGGTGGCGAAGTTTCCGAAGGTGACCTTTGCGGCGCTCGCCACGCGGGGCGACTGGTTCCTCGAGCCTGGTGAAGCCGGAGAGCCGTGGCGTGGCTACATCTTTCAGGTCGCCGGCGGGCTCGAAGGCCTGCACCGCCTCGCGAATCCGAACCCGTACGTGACGAAGATCGACGGCGAGGCGATCGCGAAGATCGACCCCGCTCCAACGCCGACCCCGGTCGTGCCCAGTGGTCCGTCGACGCGCTGGCGCAAGCTCACCGACGAGGAGCGCGCGCAGATCGAAGGCGTGAAGCCAAAGCCGCCACCAGAGCCAGCTCGTCCTGCGGCGGTCGACGCCGGCGTTCCCGACGAGGGCTACTTCTCGGTGATCACCTGGAAGGACGACGGCAGCGTCGCAAAGCTGCGTGAAGACCAGCACCCCGATGATCCACCGCCGCCACCCGAGCGTCCCGACTCCACCGTCATCGACAGCGGCGGCACGCACTGGCCGTGGGCCAACGAGGTCTCTCCGATCGTCGCGGCCATGCACCCTCACGACGAGACGTCGATCGCCGCGGTCGCGCAGTACATCAAGTCGCGCGAGCCGAACGCCTTCAAGCGGGTGAAGGCGCTCCACGACTGGGTGGTGACGCGGCTGGAGTACGACCACGAGTCGCTCAAGCCCGGCCAGCGAAAGGCGCAAGACGCGAACACCGTCTTCGTGAACCGCGTCGGCGTGTGTGAGGGCTACGCGCGTCTGATGGTGGAGCTCGGCAAGCAGACGGGCGATCAGATCATCTATCTCGGCGGTGACGTACGCGAAGAGAACGGGGCCGCGGCGCCCATCGGCCATGCGTGGAACGCGGTGGAGATCGATCGGCACTGGTACCTCGTCGACACCACCTGGGACGATCCGACGACCGCCGATGGCCACAGCCGCTCGTATCGAACCGACTACCTCTTCATTCCGCCGAACGTCGCGATCTGGAGCCACTTCCCAGACGACGATCGGTGGCAGTTGCTCGGCAAG
This sequence comes from Archangiaceae bacterium, assembly GCA_016879935.1. Taxonomy (GTDB): domain Bacteria; phylum Myxococcota; class Myxococcia; order Myxococcales; family Myxococcaceae; genus Xiheimicrobium. Next base: position 13,827 of record JAACJQ010000166.1, read on the forward strand.
CCGCTCTCGCGTGGCGACTTCCTGCGCCAGCCGTTCGCGCGGCCGGGCATCGCCAGAGAGGGTCTCACGCTCACCAGCCCCAACCGCGCGGCCGTCGACGCCAGCGGGTCGCTCGACGTGGTGCTCGAGAACCCGCTGCGTCGCTACCTCATGATCAAATACCGCACGGCGAGCGGCAAAGAGGTCGACTGCGCGAACACGAACGCCGAGCGCGTGAGCTCGAAGTGCCCCGTGCCCGAGTCGGGTGAAGCCATGATCTTCTCGAACGACGAGCAGTACGGCGAGTACGCGCAGGTCGTTCGCATTGCTGTCACGCGGAGATGACGCTTCCCCTTCGGCCGTGTCAGTGAGATCCACCCCGCATGAAGGCCATGATCCTCGAGGCGTACGGCAAGGAACCGGTGGCGGTCGAGTTCCCAGACCCGGTGCCCGGCCCCGACGAAGTGCTCGTGCGGGTGCGCGCCACCAGCATCAACCCGATCGACTGGAAGCAGGGGTCGGGGAAATTCCGGCCCATTCTCACGGCGTCGTTTCCGTTCATCGCTGGGTACGATCTCGCGGGTGAAGTCGAAGCGCTCGGCCCGGGCGTCACGGGCTTCACGAAGGGTCAGCGGGTGCACACCCGGCTGTCCGGACGTGACGGTGGCGCGAGTGCGACCCTGGTGAAGGCCGGCCTCGACGTGCTCTGCGCGATGCCCGAGGGAATGGACTTCGAGCAGGCCGCCGGACTTCCACTCGCGGGAATGACGGCGCTGCAGGGTCTGCGTGACGTGGGCGGCTTGCCGATGACCGGCGCTTCGAAGCGCGTGCTCGTGGTCGGAGCGTCGGGCGGCGTCGGTCATTTCGGCGTGCAGATCGCGAAGTCGATGGGCGCGCACGTCACGGGCGTCTGCAGCGAACGCAACGCGGCGCTCGTTCGCCGGCTCGGAGCCGATGCCATCGTCGATTACACGAAGCCGAACGCGTACGCCGGCGTGGCTCCGTTCGATCTCGTGCTCGATTGTGTCGGCAGCGCGCCGGGAGATTTCCTCGAGAAGCTCGTGACGGGCGGCATCTTCGCCTCGTGCGTTCCCGGGGCCGCCGTCTTCGCGCGACAGGCGATCAACATGCTGTCGTCGAAGAAGGTGCTGCCCGTGATGTTGAAGGCCAACGCGGCCGATCTCGCGGTGCTCGATGGGCTGTTCGCGAAGAAGCAGCTCGAGGTGGTGATCGACTCCCGTTACCCATCAGAGCAGCTCGGCGAAGCCTGGAAGCGCAGCGCCTCGGGCCGCAGCGCGGGCAAGATCATCGTCACCTGGTGACGCACTCGGTGACCGAGACGACGTCGTTGCTGCGCAGTTGCTGAGACAGCTTGCCGATGCCCAGCACGCACTGGGAGATGCCGGCGCAGACGCCGGCCTGCTGTTTCCACTCGATCGGCATCGACAAGGCCTTCGACAGGTCGGCTGCGCTGCCACGAACGGTGACGAAGCCGCCGTCGTTCGCCGCGTCGAGCCCGAGCGCCTTCAGCTTCTCTTCGAGCGCTGGACCAGACGACATGAAGGTCATCAACGAGAGGCAGACGGGCCGAGCCGTGCAGTCTTCGGGACCCTGCGTGGGCCGGGTGGTGACGGCGGCTGCTGGCGCGTTCTCGTCGCCACGGACGCTCGAGCGCAGCGTCCACACCTCTGACGCCCTTCCCGGCACGAACATCGCGAGCGTCAGCACCACGGCGATCACGTCGCCGAGGCCCTGATCGTTCGAGGTCATGCAGACGCACGGCCCGCCGAGTGGCGGAGCCGTCGTGACGCCGTGACAGCGCAGGCCCAGAAACGAGAAGGCATCGGAGCTGCCGGGCGCAGGGAGCGGCAGTGGCGTGCCGTCACGAAGCACCAACGCTCCGTTCTTTGCGATCAGCTCGAGGTCGTGCGCCTTCTTCCCATCCCTGATGGCGACGGTGAACGACCGCACGCCCCGCTCCCACGTCGCGCGAACGACCTCGAACACCGCGGGCTCGGGCAGGGGGCGTTCGGTTCTTCCTGTGGGCACGAGGCCGAAGAACAGCAGATCGCCCTGCTTCTTGTTCACCCGATCGAAGACCCAGCGGTTGCCGACGCGCAGCTCGAACGAGGGGTCACCCCGCTCCTCCGCGACCTCGATCGACTGCCGATGCACGACGCGAATCGGGCCGAGCTCGCCAGTCGTGACGAAGACCGACTCGCGCGGGCGGGAGCGCTCGATGGTCTCGACGAAGGACCAACGCTGCCCCGGCGGCAACGGTGGCCGCACGTCGTCTTCGTGACCTTCATGCACCCAGGTCGCCACCACGCGCTCGAAGGCCGGGAGCGGCCGATGAATGACCGCCGCGAGCGAGACGAAGGGCGCGATCGAGACGGCTCCGAGCACCAGCGCTCCGGCACCGAGCGGGCCGACTCCACGTGCGTTGCGAAAGAGCGCCAGCAACACGGCTGCTCCGCCGAACACGCAACCGACGAAGGCAACCGCGACCGCACGCTTCGTGCCCGCTGCGAAGATCGTGGTGAAGCTCGAGTCTCGAAGCAGCGCGGCGCGGAGCCCGATCACCCCGATGAAGGCGAGCCCGACGAGCATGGCCGACCCCATCGCGAAGGCGGCTGCGAGAACGAACGGAGACCGCGCTCTCCACTCGCCGCGGCGGGCGATGACTGCTCCAAAGAAGAACAGCACGAGCGCGCCACCTGCACACCACGAGGCGAGTCCGAGCGAGGGCAGTGACAGCGTGTACTCGGCGCCACCGACCGTGCTCGTCCAGGTCACACGAGCACCGCGTCTCCACCAGGGTGACAGCGAACGACCTCTCGCGCGCCGTGCTGCTCGAGCACCTTCACGACCTTTGCCTCGTCTTTCGCCGAGGTCAGCAGCACCGGGTTCGGGCCAGCGTCGAGCGTGAACCACACGCCAAGCCCTTTTGCGCGCAGCTCGCGGCAGGTCTGAATCACCGCCAACGTCTCGGGCTTCAGGTAGCAGAGCGGAGGATCGGCGGCGAAGGCGGTCGCGTGCATGCGCCACGCGTTCTTCTCGGCGATCGCTCCGACGGCTTCGAGGTCGCGGCGTTTGATGAACGGAATGATGCGCTTCACCTCGGCCTCGGCGTCCTTCGCCCACGCCGGGTAGTACGGAGACGTCTCGACGGTGCCGCGCATGCCGTCACGCGACTTCACTTCCTTCTCTTCGCGGCTCACCATGCCGACGAGCATTCGCAGCTCGGGCCAGTGTTTCGCGTCGAAGAGCTGTTCGCCAAACGAGTCCCTCCCGTCGGGGCGTTTGCCGCGGTTCCACCGAACGAAGCCGCCCTGCACGCTGCGTGAGGCCGAGCCGCTGCCACGGCGCGCGAGAATGGACTCTGCCTTCGTGTCGCGATCGAAACCGGCCGCCGTTCGTGCTGCCACGGCCAGCGCCGCGAACGCCGCCGCGCTCGAGGCGAGCCCAGCCGCTGCCGGAAAGTCTCCTGCGCTCACCATGCGCGCCGCACCGAGCTTGCCGCCGTGCTCCTTGCGAACGAGCCCGAGCAGCTCGACCACGCGGCTCCGCTCGCTGCCCTGCGCGTCTTTGCCGTTGATTCGAACGTCGTCGTCGCCGCGCTCGCCCGTGAACTCGACCGAGGTCGTCACCGAGAGCGGGCCGAGCGTGACCGACAAGCTCGACTGATGCGGAAGAATCAGCCGCTCGTTTCTTTTTCCCCAGTACTTCACCAGCGCGATGTTCGGGTGCGCCTTCGCCGTCGCCTTCACGTGGTTCCCCTTCAGAGCGCGCGCGGGCCGGCCAGCTGGCTCACGAAACACGTCACGCCTTCTCGCTCGAGCTTCGCGACGATGGGCTCGGGCTCGCGGAAGAGGCCCAGCACGGCACCACCATCACCACCTGCCCCGGTCAGCTTCGCGCCCAGCGCTCCATGCCGCCGCAGCCTGTTCACCATGGCCTCGAGCCCTTCGCTCGAGAGCCCGACCGCGTTCAGCAGGCCCTGGTTGACGTTCATGAGATCGCCGAGCGAGTCGAGGTCGCCAGCCGTCACCGCCGCCGCGCCTTCACGCGCCACGCGACCGATCTCGAGGAACAGCCGCTTGTAGCGCTCGGGCCACCGTGCCTGACGCTCCCGCAGGGCCGCCACGGTCTTCTTCGTCGAGGGCCGCTCTCCCACGATGGCGACCAGCACCCTCACCGGCTTCGGAGCCTTCACGATCTTCACCGAGCCGCGCTTGAACAAGATCATCTGCCCCCGCGCCGAGGTCGTGTGATCGACGCCCGAGGGCGTTCCGTGAAACTCCTTCTCCATCTCGAAGGCGACCTGCTCGAGCTGTTGTTGCGTCGCGGGTCGAGCCGTCTTCGCCTCGATCAGCACGCGGCTCACGGCCACCGAGAGCGCGCCCGAGCTGCCCAGGCCCATCGACAGCGGCAGATCGGACTCGAGGGTCACCAGCACCTTCGGGTGCCCGGTCACCTTCGCTGCCCGCTGAAAGGCCTTCTCGAGCGACTTCGAGTGTTCGGTCTTGAGCGCGTCGGGCAGCTCGATGCCGCACTTCTGCGCCGGCACCGCCCACGCACGCACGCCTCGTGAGATCGGCGCGGCCAACGCAGGCTGGCCGTACACGACTCCGTGTTCTCCGAGCAGAATGACCTTGCCGGGCCCAAAGCTGGTGATGTGCACGGTCACGACTCAGCCCGCCTCGGCCGCCGCGTCACGCATCAGGGTCGCGAGGATCTCCTTCGCCTTCTCGACCTTCACCTGCCCGGCCTTCACGAGCCCGTTGGCGACCTGCTCGATCCACGGGCCGCGCGCGCCAGCCGTCACCGCGACGCAGCGCGCGTGCATGGCCATGTGGCCCTTCTGAATGCCGACCGAGCCGAGCGCGCGAACCGCCGCGAAGTTCTGTGCGAGGCCCACCGAGACCATCACCATCGCCAGCTCACGGGCGCTCGTGGTGCGCAGCAGCTTCATGGCCGCCTGGACCTGCGGGTGAATCTTGATGGGGCCACCGACGGTGCCGATGGCGAGCGGCATCTCGATGCGACCGACGATGTGCGCCTCTTCCAGCGTCCACGTCGAGAGCGGGCGGTACTGACCGTCACGCGCGGCGAAGGCGTGGGCGCCGGCCTCGATGGCGCGCCAGTCCTGGCCGCAGGCGATGGCGACCGAGTCGACGCCATTCATGATGCCCTTGTTGTGCGTCGTCGCGCGGTACGGGTCGGCCACGGCGAAGCGGCTGGCCTGCACGATGCCTTCGGCGATCGACTCGCCCGACATGTCGAAGTCGGCGAGCGCGGTCACGGGAATGCGGCAGGTCGAACGCGCCAGGCGGCGGTCAGCGAGGTTGCTCAGAATGCGCAGGTACACCTTGCCGCCGGTGATCTGCTCGACGAGCGGCGCCACACCTTCGGCCATCGTGTTGATGAGGTTCGCGCCCATCGCCTCCTGCGTGTCGATGAGCAGGTGGACGATCAGGAGCGGCTCTCCGCGCGGGCCTTCGGGCGCCGGCAGGATGCGCACCTCGACGTCCTTCGCGCCGCCACCACGCGTCTGCATCGACGGGTGGAAGCTGTTGGCCAGCGCGAGAATCTGCTCCTTGTGCGCGACGAGCTTCTTCGAGGCCTCGGTCGGGTCACCGAAGTTGGTGACCTGAATCTGGCCAATCATGATCGGGTCGTCGGCCTCGGCGGTGAAGCCGCCACCTTCACGAGCGATCTTGGCAGCGAAGCTCACCGCGGCGATGACCGACGGCTCCTCGACGGCCATCGGCACGACGTAATCGCGCCCGTTCACCTGCATGTTGAGGCCGAGCCCGAGCGGCAGACCGAAGATGCCCACCGCGTTCTCGATCATCGTGTTCGCGAGATCGGGCGTCAGCCCCGTGCCGCCGCCGATGGCGTGGCTCTCTTCGGGCGTCAGCTTGAACATGCGTGAGACCGTGCCCAACCGGTCCACGACCGGGAGCTTGTGGAAGCCACTCAACCTCGAGGTCACCGTCGTCTCACCCATCGTGTTCTCCTTCACAGCGCCGCCAGCCAGTCCTTCAGCTCACCCGTCACCACGCGAGGCCGTTGGCGGAGCTCCTGAGGGGTCCGGCACCCCGTCAGCACCATGGCCTGCTTGAACGCCGTCAGAATCGTCGTCATCGCTTCACGAACGCCTGCCACGCCGCGCTCCTGATGCGCGCGGAACAGCGGCAACGCCATGCCGCCGACGTCAGCGCCGAGCGTGATGGCCTTTGCCACGTCGAGCCCGGTTCGCATGCCGCCCGCCGCGATGAGTGAGACCCCGGGGCCGACCGCTTTGCGCACGGAGGCAACTGCAGCGGCCGTGGGAATGCCCCAGCTCGAGAACTGCGCGCCGACTTCACGCGCGATGCCTTCTGCGCGGAGCTGCTCGACACGAACCCAGCTCGTGCCGCCGAGGCCGGAGACGTCGATCGTGCGCACGCCGACATCGACCAGCCGCCGCGCGACGTCGGGGCTGATGCCGCAGCCCGTCTCTTTCACCATCACCCGGGACGCGCCCAGCGCCTTCACCAGTGCGCCCACGATCTCGTAGCCGCCGCGAAAGTCGCGATCGCCTTCGGGCTGGGTGAGCTCCTGGCCGGGATTCAAATGAATGGCCATCGCGTCGGCGTTGATGCCCTCGAAGAGTCTGCGAACGCCGTCCACGCCGAGCCTTACGGCCTGCACCAGCCCGATGTTTCCGATGAGCACCGTGGAAGGCGCAACGTCTCGCACGGCGAAGGTCTTCGTCAGCTCGGGGCGCTCGGCCATCGCCCGCTGGCTGCCCACACCGAAGGCCACGCCGAATTCTTCGGCCACCTGAGCGATGTCTCGATTGACCTGCATGGCCCGCTCGGTGCCGCCGGTCATGCCCGTCACCAACAACGGGGCCTTGAGGCGCTTGCCGAAAAGCGGCGTCGTCAGATCGAGCTCGTCAGCCGAGAGCTCGGGCATCGCGCAGTGAACGAGAAACAACCGATCCAAAAGGGTGGTGTTCTCGACAGGCGCCACTTCCTCCGTGGCACACAAGTCGAGATGGGCGTCTTTCCGCTTCGCGGTGGTCTCGTCGACCGGCATC
>JAACJQ010000167.1 GCA_016879935.1 Archangiaceae bacterium
CGTTGTGGTCGAGCTGCGGGCCCGGCAGGTACTCGGCCGAGAGGTAGATGACGGTGCGGCTCTGCGCTTCGAGGAACGTGCGCGCCGAGTGCACCCAGCGCAGCAACAGCCGGTCTCGCACGAGGTACGAGAGCGCGAGGTAGTTGTCGTTGCGGGTCGCGACGCCGGGGAACTTGGCGAGCTGAAAGAAGAGCTTCTTGATGAAGTCTTCGCGAATCGACGTGGCGTCGTTGCCCTGCCGAACGTCTTTCTCGTTCACCGTCGCCTTGAACTTGTCCGTGTCCATTCGCCCTCCCCAGGTGCGCCGTTTCAGGCGCGGAAGCCTGCCAAGAAAGCCGTGACGCGTCGTCGCTCGTCTGGCGGCGAGCTGCGTCAGATCGCGCGCGCGGCGAATCAACTCGGTACAGTCGCGCGACCATGATGCGTCGACTCCTCGCGGTGGCGGCGCTCGCCGGCTGCAACCCCGACTTCTCCTCGATTCCCTGCGAACGTGACGACAACTGCCCGGCGACGCTGCGCTGTGTGCAGCGAACGTGCGTCGCGGGCGATGGCGGGAGTGTCGCTGGCGGCAATGCGTCGGCGGGCGGCAGCACGTCGGCAGGCGGCAGCACGTCGGCAGGCGGCAACGCGACGGCGGGTGGCAACGCGACGGCGGGCGGCAGCGCCTCGGCCGGAGGGACCACGACAGCAGGCGGCAACGCGGCGGGTGGCAGCACGTCAGCAGGCGGGAGTGCGACGGCCGGTGGCGAGGCAGCGGCTGGCGGGAGCGCGGGCGGCGGAACGGCGGGTGGCGCTGCGGTCGGCGACGGCGGCTTTCCTCCCTGTCAGGCCGACGGTGGCCCCGCCTTCACCATCGAGGGAGCGCGCTGCGCCAACTTCTGCACGCCGTTCGAACTTCGCGAGGTCATCGTCACCGCGGTCGACGACTCCTTCACGGGCTCGGCGGGAGACGGCCGCGGTCGATTCTGGGTTCAACAGGCTGGCGCACGCCGCGGCTTCTGGGTGTCGAAGGCCTTCACCGATCTCCCCCGGGCGTGGCGGCCGACCGTCGGAGACTTCATCAACGTTCGCGGCTACCCGCAGCGCGAGCCCACCTTCGTCGACCGCTACGGCTATCGCTCCGTGCTGGCCAACGCGTGCACGGCGAGCACGAGGACCGACGGCGGCGAGCTGGTGGTCGAGGTGCTCGACGCGGGCGTGCCACTTCCACCGGTGGCCGTCTTCACCACGCCTTTCGGAGACGCCATGGGCGGCGCCGCGCGGCCAAACCCGGAGTGGACGTCGACGCGCATCGCGCTGAGCCAGCCGCTGAGCCTGACCAACTCGGCTCCGACGGCGCTCGTCCGCATCGGCCTCGACGGAGGCATCTCGACGTACTCGGGCTTCGAGGTGAGCGGTGGCGTGCTCGTCAGCAACGTCTTCACCATTCGTGGGCCCGATGGTGGCGCCTCGGTCTGTGACTGGAGAGCCGTGGCCGGCGACGGCGGGCGCGTCTCGTTCCCCAACGGCATCAGCGGCGTCTGGGACACGGCCACTGCCGTCTGGTGCGTGGGCATGTCGAACTGCGTGCGCGACGCCGGCATCGTTCCCGGAACGGCGAACGCCTACACCCACGTGCTCTACCCGACGAGCTGTGCCGACCTCGTCGGCATGGTGCAGTGAGCGCGACTCAGCGTTTGCGCCGCACGCCGCTGGGCGGCTCGATGACGGTGCCGGTGGTGTCGGAGTCGAAGGCGCCGAGCGGTGGAGCTGCGGGCGGCACCGTGTCGTCGTCGCTCGTCTCGTCGGCGCGCGACTCCTGCTTGCGGCGGCTGGCCGTCAACACGCGGGGGCCGCGCGAGAGACTCGGCAGCTCCGATGGCTTCGGGGCCGACTTGAGCTTCTGTCTGGGGCGCGGTGGCGCGATGACGGGCGCGGCGATGATGGGCGGCTCCGGGCTGTAGGCGGGCGACACGTCGGTCACCTGTTGCCGCACGCCCGACTGCTCTCTCGCGCGCGCGTCGTAGTCCTTGGCCAGGTCGATGAACGACGGCCCACCGGGCGCCGTGCGAATGCCATCGACCGCCAGCTCGGCTTCGTGCAGCACCAGCAGCGCGACCTCTGCCGAGTGCGGCCGGTCTTCGGCGCGCTTCTCGAGCAACCAGCCCACCCACGCGTCGAGCTCGGGCGAGGTCTCTTTGCGCACGCTGCCCACTGGCGGCGGCGTCTCTTCGAGGTGCTGCTGAACGAGCACGCCCGGGTTGCCGTAGGGGAAGACGGGGCGCCCGGTGAGCATGAGCCACGCGAGGCAGCCGACGGCGTAGAGGTCGCTCGCGGCGACGGGCCGGCCCGCGATGTGCTCGGGCGCCATGAAGCCCATGCTGCCCACCGTCATCGAGGGCATCGTCAGCACCTCGGAGCGCCCCACTCTGCGCGCGATGCCGAAGTCGACGAGCTTCACCAACGGCATGCCCTGCGGCTGGTCGACGAGGAAGACGTTGCTCGCCTTCAGGTCGCGGTGAATCACGCCGGCCCCGTGCGCCGCCTGCAGGCCCTCGAGCACGCCCTTGAGCACGTGCAGCACCAGGCGCATCGGCAGGCCGCCCTTCGAGCGCTTCACCTCTTCGTGCAGCGAGCGGCCGACGAGCAGCTCCATCACCAGGTACGGGCGGCCGTCGGCGAGCAGGCCCGCGTCGAAGATGTCGATGACACCTTTGTGGTCGATGGCGTTCACGGCGCGCGCCTCTTCGAGCAGCCGCTTCGCCGCGATGCGGCCCTCTTCGCCGTGGTTCTTGAGCACCTTGATGGCGACGCGTTTGCCGATGAGCCCGTGCACGCCCTCGAAGACGGCGCCCATCGCGCCTTCACCGAGCTTCTTCACGATGCGGTGGTCGCCGATGGTGGAGCCGACGCGGAGCAATTCGACGGTCACGGGAGGTCGAAGGTTACGCGCGAAGCCGCAGCGCTGTCGCCGACTCCGAACGCCCACATCGCCACCGGAAACTCACCACCAGACTGAACCCGGGCGGCTACGGGGCGAGCAGGCTGTCGGGGAACTGCTGGTTGAAGCGCTCGGTGCGCGACGCGGCTTCGGCTTCACGACCGGCCGCGTGCAGCGCCTGAATGAACAACGCCTCGCGCTCCTCGGCGAGGCGGCCATTGGCGAAGTCACGCTGGTACTTCTCGAGGGCGGTGAAGGTCGCAGGCAGGTCGCCCTTCGCCATCGCCGCGCGCGCGACCTCGAGCAGCGCGCGTTCGGCCGAGAGCGAGACGTCGCGACCGCCGACGGGGTTCGCTGGCGCTTCGACGACAGGCACTGGCTTCGCTGGCACGTCGACGACCGGGGCCACCGGCTTTGGCGTTGGAGGAACGACGGTCTTCACCGGCTCCACTGGCGGAGGCGGCGGCGGTTCGGGCACGACCACGGGTGAAACCGGAGCTGGAACGACGGGAGCCGACACGCCAGGCGGCGGCGCAACGGTCGGCGGCGGCTGCAGCACGTTGCGGTCGAGCGCGACGCCGAGTCCAACGCCGGTCAGCAACACGAGCACGCCACCGCTGATCACCTTCGCGAGCGGAAGCTGAGCCCCCGCCGTGGCAGCACCGCTCGAACCGGGCGCCTGCGGAATCGTCAGCATCGACTGTGCGAGCTTCGCGGCGACACGCTCTTCGAAGCCCTGCGGGGGACGAGGCGGGCGCGCAGCGTCACGCAGCGCCGCGAGCTCTTTCGACAACGGAGGCAGCTCGTTCATCGTCCACCTCCCCGCTCGGCTTCTTCACGCCGGAAGCGCTCGACCGCGCGCTCGACTTCTTCTCTCGCGAGCTTGAGCCGCGAATACGTCGTCGGCGCCGGGCACTCCATGGCCTCGGAGACCTCGTTCACCGACAGCCCTTCGAGCTCATGCAGCACGAACGCGGTGCGACGTTCTTCGGGCAACGTGGCGAGCGCGCGCTGCAACACCTTGCGGGCCTGCACCTGCGCGACCGTCTCGTCAGGCCCCGGCGCCGAGTCTTCGAGCTCGGGCATCTCTCCGGTGGGCCGCTCCTTGCGACGCGCGTCGGAGTGCACGCGAAACGCGATGCCGAACAGCCACGGGCGCGCGGGCCGATTGGGGTCGTACGACGACCATCGCCGGGCCGCGGTGATGAAGACGTCGTGAACGAGGTCCTCCATGTCCGCTTCTCTCGCTCCCAGCCGCCAGAGGAAGGCATAGATGGCCCCCACCTCGGCCCGGTAGAGGACATCGAGGGCTCCTTTGAGCCCGCTCATCGATTCCTCCTGTATTGGCGGGAGCTGCGGAAAATCATGAAGACGGGCGCCATTCGACGAAGAGGCCGCCCGAAACAGCGACCGGCCAGGTGACCCACAGCGGCACGCCGTTGCGCAACAGGGTGGTGCGCGTGACCACGACACCGCCTTCGAGCCATGGAACCAGCCGCAACTGCTGGAGCGGTTCGAAGCCGACCTGCACGCGCGCGCCGCCCTGCGCCATCACCGAGGTCTGTCGCTGCGCGCCGTCGTCGAACTGAAATGGACCGACCGAGCCGACGAGGCAGCCCGAAAATCGGCCGAGCTCGAGACAGGGCACGAGGCTGGCGAGCGCGAGGAAGGTGGTGGTGGTCGAGTCACTCGTGAGCACGCGCGTCGGCAGGTGCGCACGGCCTTCGAGCCCGATGCTGAAGTGACGGAGCAGCACGCCGCCGCCGATGAGGAGTCCGCCCGAGAAACCGGGAAGCCCGCCCGCGGTCATCAGGGCGCCCACGCGACCGAACGGGGTGATGGCTGGTGGCGGCGCGACGACGGGCGGAGCCTGAACGACGACGACCTCTTTCACTGGTGGTGGCGCTGGTGGCGCCTCGACGACCGGCGGGCGCTTCGAGGCAGGGTCGAGCGCGAGAGAGACGGCCAGCTCGACGGCCGACGCCAGCTCGAGACAATCACCCGTCGGCGAATCGAGCGTACGTTTGCCGACGCGTCCGTCGGGGCGGGTGACCTCGACGAGCGCCACCAGCGCAGGCGGCGCGCCACGCGAAATGTTCACCACCACGCGCGTCGGAGCCTCGTCGACGAACGGGTCTCGACCGAGCCGCGCTCCAACCGACGCGTGCACCCACCGCTCGTCGGGGCAGCCGTCGATGCCCGGCGCCACCGAGTACTCGAGCCGCGCACTTGGCGCCGCGGTCAGCACGATGAAAAGAAGGGGAGCGACCATCGCCACGGGCCGACGTACCAGAGCAGCGCTCCGAAAATTCTTCATAAAAGCGTCGCGCTGTCGCCAAGACGAGGCAGGAGACACACATGGTTCGGCAAACGGTGATTCTGGCGATGGTGGCGTTCGGGGCGTGCGACGTGCGCGTGGACTTTCGTGACGCGGGCGCAGGCGGTGGTGGGGTCGTCCTCTTCCCCGGTGGTGGCGGCACGATGTCGTTTGGCGCCGGTTCGTTCGGCCAGAAGTCCCTGGTTTGCGTTCCTGACCGAGACATACTCGATCAGAGCGTCTGCACCCGCGACGAAGA
>JAACJQ010000168.1 GCA_016879935.1 Archangiaceae bacterium
AATGACCTCGGGCTTCGGCTTGGGCGGGCGAGGGCCGATTTCGCGAATGACCTCGGGCTTCGGCTTGGGCGGGCGAGGACCAATCTCGCGAATGACCTCAGGCCTGGGCTTCGGCTTCTTCGGCGAGGGTGGGTTGATGGGCAGCTTCGGCAGCGACGGCAACTTGGGACGGATACGCACGGTGACGACCCCCGAGGGTTGACGAACGCCTCGGTTGTAGGCGTGCGACCCACGTGGCGGCAAGCGGCCAACCGCCCCATGTCACCTCAGCGACTCGCGTCAGTTGGCGTAGTCCCAGCGGAGGGCGACGTTCGCGCAGGCGTCGATGTCGGCGGCGAGGCCGGTCTCGGGCATGGCGTTCATGTCGGCGGTCGAGGCGGTCAACGCGACCGTGTACGAGAGCACGCCAGACTGCAGGTACGGCACGAGCTCGAGATCGTCTCCGCTGAAGCGCAGCGTCGAGGGTGACGACTCGAGGTCTTTCACGACGACGACTGGCGCCAGCTTCGAGTTGCTCGGTGGCTCGAGCGTCACCTTCGCGGCCTGAATGAAGCCCAGGTTCACGTTCTGCCTCGCGGTGAGCGACATGCGGTCGAGCGCGATGGTGAGCTGGGCGCGGTCGAGCTGCGTCGGCAGCTGCGCGGTGATGTCGAAGTCGAAGTGACGCTCGAGCGTCACCTGTGGCGGCAGCTGCACCGAGCCGGGCACGGGCGGCACGCGGAAGTTCTGCGCCGGCAGCTTCTGACAGAGCTGATTGACGGAGCCCTCGAGGTACATGAGGTCGCCGCAGGCCGAGAGCAACGCGAGCGCTGGAACGAGGAGTGCGGGGCGCATGGGGAGGGCTCCCTTCCTTGAAAAGTGCCCGCCCGGGTGCGCGTGGGGGAGGGGGACGAGCGCACCGGGCGAGCGAAAGTGATGTCACATGAACGCGAACATGAGGCCGACTCGCGCTGAAGGAACGACGCCTCGCAACGACATCGACGAGGCAGTCAAAGACGCGCCTCCCACGTCAAGGCGTGGGCCGGCGAAGGTGAGGTCGACGTACGAGAGACCGCCTCGCACGACGAACGCGAAGTGTTGGGAGCCGAACTCGAACCCCGCCTGCGCCGAGCCCCAGCCGTAGCTGACCTGTTCGAGCGCGGTGGTGAGGTACGAGAGACTCCCGAGAAACGGAATCCAGCTGGCGCTGCCGGTGAACGAGTAGCCGGCTTCGACGCCAATCATCGGGCGCACCGGCTTGCTCGGAAACGCGAGCAACGTCACCCCGGCCCGAACACCCGACCCCGACAGGGTCGCCAGACCGCCGACGTGCACACGTACCCAGGAGACCGGCATACCCATCAACGAAGCTCCGGCGCCGTCGGGCAACCCCACGTCGGCCTGCACCGCGATGAGCGGGTGGTCGGCGGGTGCGCCTGCGACGTCACCTTCCGAGGTCACCAGCGGCGCCGAGACCGTCGCCTCATCGGCGGCGAGCAGCAGTGCAACGGTGACGGAGAGCGACAGCACGAGCAGAAGTCTGTGCAAGGCCGTTGCCGCCGGGTTCTGCGAGGGAATCGGCACCTTTCGCCGGGGGGGCGGCGGGGTCGACCGCGCCTCCTGAGGGGATCACGACTGCTGGCTACCCAGTTCGACTCTCGCCTGCGCTCACCACACTCGCCTCGGCTGTGGGTCCGCGGGAGAGGAAGGAGCCTCGGCTCATCAGGTTCGCTCCGGCTTCGTCTCACGGTTGCCCAGTTCGACTCTCGCCTGCGCTCACCACACTCGCCTCGGCTGTGGGTGGGCGGGACACGAAGGAGCCTCGGCTCATCAGGTTCGCTCCGGCTCCGTCTCACGGCTCCCCAGTTCGACTCTCGCCTGCGCTCACCACACCGCCTCGGCTGTGGGTGGGCGGGACACGAAGGAGCCTCGGCTCATCAGGTTCGCTCCGGCTTCGTCTCACGGTTGCCCAGTTCGACTCGCCTCGGCTGTGGGGCCCATCTCCGTGAGGTCTCGTCGGACTCTGGTATGCGCGAGCCGTGTCCTTTCCCGGCATCATCGAGTTGGCGCTCTCGGGCCGCGGTCCGTCGCGTGGGTTTCTCTTCGACCCGCATCGGCTCGCGTTGCCGTGCTGGGGGCTCGCGGCGCCGAAGGCCCCGGCGGTGTTGCTGACCTTCGATCGCCACTTCGATCTCGTCGCGCCCACCGCTCCTCCTGCACGTGGCCTCGATGCGAAGGCGCTCGACGAACATGCCCGCACGCGGCTCGATGAACGCAACGTCGACCACATCCTCGCGGCGATGGAGTGTGGGCTCATCTCCGATGTCATCGCCGTCGCGCGCGCGTGGCCGGTCGGAGCGGTGAAGCAGCCGACGTGGACCTCGAGCGATGGTGTGACGCACCGGTTGCTCACCGCGCCGACGCTCGAACGGTTGCTCGACGATCGCCAGGCCCTCGAAGTGATCACCTCGGCGAGCGACGCGCTGCTCGACTTCGATCTCGACTGCTTCGTCACGCCGAGCGACGCCGATCCGTTCACGCTCGTGCCGTGGCCGCGCACGTTGATTCGCGACTTCCTCCGCCCGCGCGGAAGTGACGCGTTCTGGAACTCGGTGCTCGAGCGGTGCCGCGCGCTCACGTTCGCGCGAGAGCCGAATCACTGCGGCGGGGTCGTCGCCAGCAATCGCCTGTTCGAAGAGGCCAGCCACGTCATCTTCGAAGAGCTGCTCGAGACCGACCTGCCCTGATCAGCCGAGTCGCTCCAGGGCCTCCCGGAGCCGGTGCTCGTTCGGGTGCGACGTGAGCGCCGTCGTGAGCAGCTCACGTGCCTGACGACGATCGCCGCGCGCGACATGGACTGTCGAGAGCGACAGGCTGAACTCCACGACGAACGCCCCTGCTTCGTCATGACGAGCGCCTCCATGTGGCGCCCTTCGTCGAGATACTTCTGGGCGAGTCGCTGGGTCTGAACGGGACCCAGGCCGTTCATTCCGGCTTCGGAGCTCGCTTGATGGTGATGAACGTTGCGGGCGCTTCCGACTGTGGAGCAGCAGGCGCAGGCTCGGCCGCCGCGGCAGACTCTTCATCGTGCGACTCGTGCGTCTCACCGCTCGTGGCTTCGTGTGAGCGCGACGAGATCTCCGTCTCGGACAAGAAGCCGACAGCCGCCCCGGGCGCGTTGAGGAACCGAACGGCCTTCGGGTGATTGGGGAGCAGCTCGCGCGCGACCTCAGCCGGAATCAGCGCGTGCTCGATCTGATCAGGATCCGGCCGCTCGACGACGGCGAGCTCTCCGGTCTCGAGCTTCTTCGCCTGGTCGGCCGACAGCTCCAGCCGGCGCAGCTTGTTCTTGCGCGTCACGAAATAGAACGGGGTGTCACCGGTCTCCTTCGCGACCTGCGTCGCCAGCACGCGCTCGCGCAGGTTGCGGTCTGACTCGAGCTGCTTCTTCGCCTGAAGGCGGTGCGCCTCTTTGCTGCCGGGCAGTGGCGCGAACTTCGGCAACCGCGAGGTGTCTTCGCGAGGCGTGTACGGCCGCTCGTCACGCCGCGGCGGAGGCGGGCGATCGTCGCGACGCGGTGGCGGCCGATCATCTCGACGAGGCGGCGCGCTCGACTTCGGCGGAGCCTTCTTCTCGGTCTCGGCTTTCTTCGCCGCCTCTTCACTGACGAGGCCGGCCTTCAACAGTTTGTCTCGCAGACTCTGCATGGCGCGCGGGCTTGTAGCGGGTTGGGCGCGGCAGGTCACGGCAACAGCGTGAACGTCACCGGCACCTGCGCGTTCGGCTGTGCCAGCACCTCACAGACCGAGCCCCCGAACCGCACCGTGCCAGGCCCCTCCGCCAGCCATCCCGTGTCGCCTTTGGGCACGATCAACCCGTTCACCCGCACCTCGAACCCGGGCTCGTACGCGACGGGGCGTTCGAGCGTCCACCGGCAGGCTTTACTGCGCTTGATCAGCTCCGCCACCCGCTCGAAGCCTGCCCCGAGCTCGTTCGAGTACGCCCGCGTGCAGGTGCCGTCGGGGCGGCAGGGGTTTCCCGCACCACACTCGCTTCGGCCGGCGGTGGGGCACGCGAGCGGCACGCCAGCACGCCCCAGCTCGTCGAACAGCTGCGGTGCACCGCCTTGATTCACGTCGTTCGCGAAACCGATGACCAGGGTGCGCACGTCTTTCGAGCGCGCGAACAGGAGCGCGTCGAGCGTCGCCTGGCGGTCGAGACAGCCCAGCGTGCAGTTCTGACCCGAGCACTGCCCCGTCGTGCACTGACAGTCCTGCGGTGACATGCAGCTGTTCGCGTTCATCGGGTTGCAGTTGGGCAGCCCGTCGGAGACCAGCACGAGGAAGTGGTCGCGCTTCGTCTCGTTCGCCACACCGGTGTTCGCGAGCGAGAACTGCAGCGCCTGGCTCGTGGGCGTGCCTCCCGAGAAGCTGGCCGAACGAAGCTGCGTCATCGTCGCCGACGCCATCATCGACAGCACGCTCGGGTCGTCGCTCATCGGCAGCGGAGAGGCGACCTGCGTGGGCGCTCCGCACGAGGCGTTCGAGGGAAACAGCACGAGGCCGTACCGCCCCGCGGTGGAGTTGGTGGAGAAGAACCGGTCTGCCGTCGACAGCAGCGCCGTCGAGCGCAGCGTGCACCCCGCGGGGCAGTTCGTGGTGCAGCCGCGGCACATCGGATCAGCCGGGTTGAGCGGCTGCAGCATCGAGCCCGAGCGGTCGACGAGGAACAACACGTCAGGCACGAACGTCGAGGCAGAGACCGACATGGGCCCGACACCTCCAGCGCTGCCACCACCTGCAGCAACGCCTCCGCCAGCTGCGCCTCCCGCCTGCCCACCGTCGACGTTCAGGCCGCCGACACAGCGACCCGTTCGGCAGCCGGCACCCTTCGCGCAGACGACGCACGCCGCTGCTCCCACGCCACACTCGAGGTCGTCGTCGCCACGCTGGCAGTTCCCCAGCACGTCGCAGCAGCCCGAACACGTCGTCGGTTCACACGGCAGGGTCGTGCGCCCGCACGACAGGCCCGACAGCAGCAACACGAAGACGGTCGTTCGCATGGGGAATGGAGCCGTCAGAAAGCACGTTCGCGTCAGGGCGGCGAGCGTCGCCACAGTGATCGACTCACGCCCACCGAGCGAATAGGGTGCCCGGCCTTCGATGAAGCGTCTCGTCTTCGCCACCATTCTCGCGCTCACCGCCTGCCCCGACCCCGTCGACAAGGCGGCCAAGAAGCGCATCTTTTCGAGCGAAGACCCGCCGCAGGCCGTGGCGGCCGCGCAGGAGAAGCTGCCTCCCGAAGACGTCGCCTCGAACCCGCTCGTCGCCCGCCGCGTGTTGGGCATGGGCGCCGCCGAGACGACCGAGCGCATCGGCCCGCATACGTACAACGCGACCGTGAAGTGGGAATGGAGCGCAGGCCCGAAGTCGGTGCGCCTCACCGAGACGCGTGAGCTGCTCGCAGGGCCCGGCGGCATCTCGGGTGACTTCCTCGCGCGCCTCTCGAACACCACGCCCACGTACGACCAGGGCCTCGAGGTGATTCGCGCGGGCGGCCACGTCTACGCGCGCACCACCTACGGCCGCGACGGCGCGGGCCAGTTCCGTGAACGAAAGCGCGACCGTGGCATCGCCGAGCGCATGCGCGAAGAGGCGTACGGCGCCGTGCGCGACTTCGACCAGCTCTTCCGGGGCCGCCTCGCGCTCACCGCCAAGGGTACGCAGACCATCGAAGGCCGCGTGTGCTGGAAGTACGAAGTGACGCTGGGCCCGCCGCTCGCCGATGCGTCGAAGTCGCTGCCGCCGCTCGCGGCTCCGAAGGGCGGCGCTGACGACACCACGCTGCGCCGCCGCCTCTTCTTCGACCTGCGCGAGCCGACGGTGCTGCAGGGAGACGTCTATGTCGACGCCGAGAAGTCGGTGGTGATGAAGACGAGCCTGAGCGGCCGCATGCACGTCGCGGCCGATGGTGGCGACGCCGAGCTGCGCCTCTCGCTCGAGTCCGCGCTCACCAACCTCGGCAAGGTGCCCGACGTGAAAGCGCCCGCCGAGTTCCTGCCCGACGAAGACAAACCGCAAGGCATCGCGGCGGCGCTCAAGCGCTTCGGCATCGAGCGCGGCGACGGTGGAACGCCAGCCACGACCGGCGGCCCCGCCGAGCCCGAAGACGAATAGGCGCCATCGCCACCCGCCTCCGCTGCACTTGTCAATTTTGCAGCCTGCGCTTCGGCTTTCGTTCGGCGCTCGCGCTCAATTCGTCCACCGCCTGGATTTTTCTTCTGCGAGTGGGTCTGTGTCGCATGCCGCCAGACACGAAAAACCTGAGCAAATCCCGTTCTGTGGCGTGTACTGCAACAGCCCACATCAGGCTTGCAGCAGCGCAGGCCAAAAATTTGCGGGTCGAAGGTCGATCGCTACACTGCCCACAGGTTGCGGATTTGCCGCATCGTACATGGCCGGTTGTTCAGGTTCCGAAAGGGCATCAACCATGGAGCGGAAGGGCGGTAGCACGGCGGTGGTGACGACTCAGACGGTAGCGCGGGCGTTGACGAAGACCACCACCACGCCGACGGAAGAGAAGGCGCTGCGCATGCGGTACGGCGCGCCGGTGGAGCTCGATGCTCCGCTTCCGAAGGCTCACGGTGACAACGAAGAGCTCGGCGACGAGCTGCTGCTGCTCGAGATGCGGTTGCTCTCGGCGCTCAAGCGGCAGCGGGCCATCGCGAACGGCAACAAGCCGGCGCCAGTGGCGAAGACCCGCAGCGCGGCCAAGTCGAAGGTCGTCGCGGCGCTCAAGTCGAAGAAGAAGTGACGACTCCCTGAGGGGACGTCGTTCAACCCCGCCTCGAGGTGAGGCGGGTCTCTGAGCCTTCGGTGACGCTCCGCTCGGGAGCTGTTCCAGGTTCAGAGTCGCGCCACCAGTGCTGGCGCATCAACTCGGTCATCAGCGGGCTCTCCACCCGACCGAGCTCGAACCCCGGCGAATGCCACGAGCGCTCCACTCAGGCGCCCATCACGACCACGCGTCGACGCGAGGCGTTCGTCAGCTCGAGGGCTGGACCTCCCAGCGAGGTCGCTACCGTCGGCGCGTCATCGGTCGAGCCGCGCGTCGCGAGGTCGTTCAAGAAGCGACCGGCCGCGGGGTTTCGCCACCAGTCTTCGTTGAAGCGCTCGCGAATCAGCGACGCGAGGTGCGCTTCGAGCGCCCACGCCTCGAGTGACATCATCGCGGGCTTTAGCGGAGCGGTGTCGAGCAGGAAGCGACCGCGCTCGGGTTGAACGACGTGGGCGCGCTCCATCGCGGTCAGGTACGAATCGGCGAGCCCACGCACCGCGCCGCGCTCGAGCCCCTCACGCTGCACCGGGAGCAACGCCGCTTCGGCGCGCATCGTCATCACCTGCCGCCAGGCGAAGAGCCGGGCGACCTCTCTGGCCTGGGCCGACGTCGCGCGCACGTGCCGCTTGAGCCAGCCCTCGTCGAGGAGCAGGGACTCGAAGAGCCGCCGCACTGCGAGCGGGAGCGCCTGGTCGCCAATCACCCGGTCGATGAACGGCAGCGTGCGCGGCGTCGCCGAGAGCAGCTGCGCTTCTCCCCACGCGCCCAGCCAGCCTTCGTACCCATCGAAGCCCGGCGCCGCCGTGAAGATGAGCCGCAGCTGATCTGGCACCTCCACGCGCACGAGGTGGGCGCCCGGCACTCTTCCCTGCGAGTCGGTGTCGATGAGAATTCGACCGAACGCGTTCGGGTGAAAGCCGAGGTCGCCCAGCGTGCGCGTGACCGCGTGCGAGAGGTCTTCTTTGCGCAGCACTTCGAAGAAGAAGGGCGCGGCGAGCGCTCGGGCGAGGTCGGTGCTCTTCGCGTTCGTGGGTTTGAGCTGCGGGTCGAGGCGCTTGAGCGCGAACGCCGAGAGATCGCGTGACGGGTCGTCGGAGTGCTGGAGCAGCGCCTCGGCCGTCGGCTCGACCTTCTCGAACGTGCGCCGCTGCATCGCCTCGACGAGCGCGCGAGCCGATGGCTGCCCGAAGCCGGCTGCTGCTTCCGAGAGCGAGTCGAGGCGTCGCGCGAAGGCCGGCTGCTCGTCCCACAGCGCAAGAGAACGATCGTTCGAGACGAGCGCACGCGCTTCGGGAGTCGACAGCGCCCACGCGTCCGAGAGCGCCTCCGAGAGTGTCCACGTGCGGCCCGCCGAGGCGATGGTCTTCGACGAGAGCAGGGTGGTGATGGCGTCGTCGTGCGGCGCGAGGCGGGCGCGGGAGGCGAGCTCGAGCAGGTACGCGTGCAGCCGCTCGACGCGGCCCTTCTTCGTGGCGTCGATGCGAGAGCTCGTCGTGAGCTCACGCACGAAGGCGACGGTCTCGGCGCGCGTGATGTCTTCGAGGAGCGACGAGAGCTCGACCTGCGTCGGGCGCGGCTCGAGGCCAGCGAGGGCGCGGTGCGTACGGGTACCCGACTCCTTCAAGAAGTCGTCGATGGTGGCGAGAATGGCGTTGACGCTGAGTTCCACGGCCCCTTCAGTGTTCCCCATGGGCGCCCGGCGTCAATGCGACATGCATCCACATGGACGGGGCGGGTGGCGTTCGTGAAACGGCGCACGTTCGAGGTGACGACGTCGACGGGGCTCGCGAAGGCGCTCATGTCGGAGCTCCACGAGTCTGCGGAGGATGTGGGACGCCGCGTGACAGCCGGCGCCGTGTACGTCGACGGCAAGCGGGCGCGTGATGGCGCGGCGAACGTGAAGGCCGGCAGTCGCGTGAGCGTGGTGCTCGAGGCGAGCGGCGAAGCGACGAACGTGGAGCGTGCCGCGCCGTCCTTCACGTTGAGCGTGCTCTTCGAAGACGCCGCGGTGCGGGTGGTGAACAAGCCGGCCGGCATTCCCGCGCAGCCCACGCCCGACGGAGAGGTGAGCCTGCTCGACCTCGCCACGAGGCATCTCGGCCGTGAAGCGGGCCTCGTGCATCGGCTCGACCGCGAGACGTCGGGCGTCACGGTGTTCGGGAAGACGAAGGCGTCGACGAGCGCGCTCGCAAAGGCGTTTCGTGAGGGCCGCGCGAAGAAAGAATACGTGGCCATCGTGAGCAGTGGGCTGCCGGAGCAGGGCGTCATCGACACGCCGCTCCAGAAGGACCCGTCACGGCCCGGGCGGTGGCGCGCGATTCGAACGGGCAATGGCATCGAGGCGGTGACGAAGTACCGGCGCGACGTGGTGAGCGGCTCGGCGTGTCTCGTTCGGTTGTTCCCGGAGACGGGGCGCACGCATCAGCTTCGTGCCCACCTGGCGAGCATCGGTTTCCCGATTCTGGGTGACGACTTCTACGGTGGCGCGAGCGGGCCGCGCTGTCTGCTGCACGCGCGTCGGCTGGAGATTGACGGCGTCACGTGGGAGGCGCCGATGCCGGACGATTTCCCGCTGAAACCAACGGGCTGAGTCCTCATCACGAACCCGAATGCGACCACCTCGGGGGTGGTTGAAGTCGTGCTCACGGAACTGGGCGGGCGAACCCGAATGCGACCACCTCGGCGGTGGTTGAAGTCGTGCTCAACGGAACAGTCCGGGCGAACCCGGCGGTGGTCAGAGTTGTGCTCGCGGCGGGGAGAGCGCTCAGTTCGCGACGACCTCGTCACCCGCCGCACGTGAGAGCGCCTCGTTCAGCGACGGCACGGCCTCGGCACGCGGAGCCGGCTTCGGCACCGGCAGGAAGTCGCCCGTCATCTGGAAGCCCGCTCCAATCAACGGCAGGGCCTGCGTGACGCCGTCGGGGTTGTTCGCCTTGCCCGTGCGGTTCGGGTTCTGCAGCCACCACTGAATGAGAATGAACGCGGTGGGGTTGTTGAACGTCGCGCCATCTTCAATCTTGAACGTGTAACCAAGGAACGGGCCGACGCGGTGCAGGTTGTTCTTGTTCTCCACCGCCTCACCACTCGCGAAGTGCCGCTGGTCGTAGAACACGAAGGCCTGCGTGTACCGGGCTCCTCCGACGAAGCGCTTGTTCGGCGTCTGGTACAGCAGGTCGACGTCGTTCACGAAGTACCAGCCGCGGTTCGGCGCCAGGACGTCGTAGAACTGGTCGTAGAAAACAGTGTCTCCCGCGCGCAGGTTCATGTCGGGCCGCACGAGACGCGCTTTGCTGCGCACCACGAAGTCGAGCACCTTGATTTGAAAATCTGCGCCGATGGTGAGCTCGGTGCCGTTGCCCAGGTAGTTCGTCTTCGCGCCGGGCTCGCCCGGTCTGCCCGCGCCCAGCCGGGTGATTTCTTCGTCGGCGTAGTTGCTGCGCGCTGACGCGAACGACTGGAACAGGTTGAACGTGCCGAAGTACTGCACGAACGTGTACGAGGCCCAGAAGCCCAGCACCGTCAATGGCTGTACCTCGACGTAGGCGCCCGCGCGAATGAAGGCGGGGCTCGCTATGGGCGTGAGCCCGATGCCGATGAAGTTGTCACGCAGCGCCATCTCGTCGCTCTGGTAGAGCCGAAAGCGGTACATGAACCGGCCTTCGTAGAGCAGGCCGAGCGGGTTCACGCGCAGCGCGAACGTGTTGCGGTGCACGATTCGGTGAAGCGGGGGCGCCTGGTACTGCAGAGTCTGGGCAGAGACTGTCGTTGCCCCCAGCACGACGGCCAGCACCAGCGAGGCGCGTTTGGACATGTGGGGCGATTTAGGACGCCGCTCCGGTCTGCCCAGTCGAATCGAATGACGCGAATGGTCAGGAACGTTTTCGCGCGAAGGTCACGCCGCGACGGTGAAGTGCACGCCTTCGACGAACCCACGCGAGTCGAGGAACGCACGAATCTCGGCCCTCGCCCCGTGCGCGCCGACGGCCGCGATGACGTGCTCGTCCCCCGGAGCGCCCACGTCGTCGGGCCACACCACGCGCGCGCCGTGAATGCGCTGCCCAATCTTGCGCGTGTTCACGTCGATGAAGCGCTCCACCGTGACGCCGTGGTCGCGCAGGGCCTTGAACAACGCGATGCCAGTCTCTCCTGCGCCCCAGATGCAGAGCGGGCGGCTCGAGAACCGTGCCGCCAGCACCGCGGCCCGCAGCCTCGTGTGCCGGTCGCGTCGACAACGTGCGTCGGTGCGCGTGAGCCGACGGTCATGGTCGGTCCACGCGTGGAGCACCTCGGGCAGACACACCAACTGCTCACCACGCTCGAGCAGGCGCAGCCACAGCTCCCAGTCTTCGGGGAAGTCGCCGTCACGCCAGCCCCCGCAGCGCTCGAGCGCGTCGCGTCGCAACATCACCGACGGGTGACACAGCGGAGACTCGATGAGCCGGTCTGCGAAGAGTCGCTCTGGCGTGGTGAGCGAGCTGAGCCAGCGGCCGTAGTTCACCAGCGACGGAGACGGTGGCTGGTCGTGCCGCACGATGTCGACACCCGTGCCCACGCCCGCCAGCGAGGGCTCGGCCTCGAGGCGCTCCACGCTGCGCGCGAACCGCTCGGGCCGGCTCACGTCATCGGCGTCCATTCTCGCGAGCAGGGAGCCACGCGCTTGCGCCAGCCCGAGCTGCAGCGCTCCGACGAGCCCGACGCCGCCGGTCGAGAGCACCCGAACGCGCCCGTCGTCGCGCGCGTGACGCTCCAGCCGCGCCCTCGTTTCATCGGTGCTGCCGTCATCGATGGCCAGCAGCTCGAAGTCGGCGAACGTCTGCGAGCGCACGCTGTCGACGGCCGCGTCGATGGTGGCCTCCGCGTTCCTGGCTGGGAGCACGACGCTCACCTTCGGACTCACGGCGGGCTGCATCGGTCAACCTCGAAGGGTCGTCAACGACCGTTCCTCCCCGCGCGGCATTCGCTACAGTCGCCCTCCTTCCATGGCCGCTGGCGCTTCACCCCCGCGAGGACCAGACGCATCGCCGTCTGAGGACGACAAGCGCCTCGAGACGGTGCGCCTCGACGCGCTCGGCTCGGCGAAGGCCTCTCCGGAAATCACCCATCGCGCCATCGCGCGGCGGTTGTTGCGCTCGGGGCAGCCCGACAAGGCGGCGGCCGAGCTGATCCGCTTCGCGCGCGAGCAACCGATGACGGCGCGCATGGCCCAGGCGCTGGTGACGATGGCGCTGGCGACGAGCAAGGTGGGGCCGATTCTCACGCTCGTCACGCAGGGCGTCGACGAGGTCGAAGGGCGCGAGCGCGTCGGCGTGCTGCGTGCCCTGGCGAGGCTGCAACGGCGCACGGGCCAGGAGCTGCCCGCCATCGAGACGCTGACGACCCTGCTCGCCGAGGCTCCCGAAGACCGGCGCTCGCGGCTGGTGCTGAACGGGCTGCTGGAGCGCTTCGAGCGGTGGGACGAGCTCGACGCCTCACTCGACAAAGAGACCCGGCTGCTGCTGCGGCGGCGCTACTTTCGCGCGGCCTCACGGGTCGCGCTCAAACGCGCGCGCTTCTGGGGCGAGCGGCTGCACGAACACCCCCGCGCCGCGCTCCGCTACGGGCAGGCCGCGCAGTACGCCGAGCAGGGGCAAGACCCGCACAGCGTCTTCCTGCTCCGCATGTTGTGGCTTCGGGCGCTGGTGCAGGCCGACTCTCCTGCGCGCTCCATCGACGAGGCGCTGCGCGTGGTGCTCGACGTCTCGGGCCGCGTGGGCAAAGACGCGCGCGCGCGCGCCTTCATTCGTGAGCTCGGGCTGCAGGTGCCCGCTCCGAAGGCCGTCGTCGAAGAGGTGCACGACGTCACCTCGTCTGGCGAAGAGCCGACCGCCGCCATCGTCATTCCACCGTCGACGACCCAGAGCGACATGGAGGCCGCCGAAGCCGAGCCCGCGCCACAGGGGCAGGTGGGCGAAGCGCTCCTCGTCGCGGCGGCGTCGTCTCCTTCGGCCTCGAACCGCGCGCTCACCAAGCTCGAGGCGCGCTACGTGGCCCGAGGCGCGTGGCGTGAGCTCGCGCGCTTCTACCAGGAGACCGCCGCCGGCCGGCTCGACCCGAAGGAGCGCGCCGCGTGGCTCGAGAAGCTGGCCGAGCTGCTCGAGAGCGAGCTCGATGACGCCGTGGGCGCCGCGAAGGTGTGGGCCGAGGTCGCGCAGCTGACGGGCGACACGCAGGCCATCTCGGAGCAGGTGCGCATTCTCGACGAGCGCCAGGACCAGGCGGGCGTGAAGCAGGCGCTCGACGCCGGCGTCGTTCGCGCGCAGGACCCGCTCGAGAAGGCGCGACTGCTCGTGCTGCGTGCCCAGGAGGCCCGCGCGCGCGGTGACGCGAACCAGGCGAAGGCCGACTTCGAAGAGGCGCTCCGGGTCTCGCCCACGTCGCTCGAAGCCGCCGCCGGGCTCGCCGAACTCTCGGTCGCGCGTGGTGATGCGGCGCCGGTGAAGACGTTCGAGAAGCTGCTGCTGGCTGCCTCGCGCCGCCTTCCCGAGCGTGGCGCGCTCTTTCGCCGGCTCGCGAAGCTGGCCGACGCCATCAAAGACGCACGCCTCGCGCTCGCGGCCTGGGTCGAGGTGCTGGGCGTCACGGCGCAAGATGACGAGGCGCTGTCACGGCTGTGGGTGCTCTCGAAGGGCCTGCGCGACGACACGCGGCTCGAGCAGGTGTTGAAGGCGGTGCTCGCGAAAGACCCGCGCGGCGAGAAGGCCCGGCCCGCGTGGCTCGACCTCGTCTCGGTGCTGGAGCGTGGTGGCCGCTTCGACGAAGCGCTCGCCTCGCTGCGCGACGCCGTCAAGGCCGAGCCCGGCCATCTGCAGGCGTGGTTGTCGCTGGTCGACCGGTTGCTGGCCCGCAGGCTCGACGAAGAGGCCGGCTGGGCGCTCGAGCACGCGGCGACGTCGGCGCCCGAGGGCCCGCAGCGCGTCTCGTTGTGGCGCCGCCTCGCGCGTCACGCCCGCGAGCGACTCAACGAAGAAGAGCGCGCCGAGAAGTACGAAGAGCGCATCGAGCGGGTGCGCGTCGAGCAGGCGCCTGCCGCGCACGCTGCGGCGAAGTTGCCCGGCGGCCCGCTCGTGGTGCCCGCTCCACGCGCGTCGAGACCGAAACCGCCGCCGCCCGTGCTCGCCGTGGCGGCGAAGACGCTCACCGACGAGGTCGAGAGCGAAGCGTTCGCGAAGGCGCTGGGAGCCGCCCGCGAGCCCGAAGACACCCGCCCGCCCCTGCCGCCGAAGCTGCCCGCCCGCCTGCAGCGCGTGCTCGACCCCATCGTTCAGGAGTTCACGAATCAGATCGAGACGCGTGAAGCGCCCGCGTCGGACTTCGTCGACGACGAGGACGTCGACGACGTGATGGAGGTGCGCAGCGACGAAGTCGTCATCATGGGCCCCGATGTCGGGCCCTCGGTGGTGGTCGACGCCGGGCTCGCCGCCGAGGCCCGCGCCGCGAAGCCCTCGGTGGAAGGCGCGATGCCAGCGCCGCGGGTCGCGAAGATGCCTGCGGCGAGGGACGACGAAGACGCGACCGCGACACCCGACCCGCGCGCCGCGAAGGTGCCCGCGAGGGACGACGAAGCGACGCCCGCCCCGCGCGCCGCGAAGGTGCCCGCCGCGAGAGACGACGAAGACGCGACCGCG
>JAACJQ010000169.1 GCA_016879935.1 Archangiaceae bacterium
CAGCCGAGTTCCAGAAAGAGCTCGCCGCCAGAGCGGTTCGCCCCGTGTTCGCGTGCAACTGCATCTTGAACTACCTCTACGGCGCGCTCGAGGGCCGCACGGCCGGCACCATGGTCGGGCCCGTCACCTTCGGAGAGGTCGCGTACATGCTGCTGAACCAGACGATGGTCTACGTCGACTTCGTGGAGCACTGATCAGCGATAGGCCTCGATGGGCCACGTCTGGTCGATGCAGTCTTCGCCACCGCACTGCGGGTCGTTCATGCACTGAGCGCCCGTGAACGTCGCGCTGTAGGTGCCGACGAACCGGTTGGCCGAGGTGAACGTGCCGGTCAGCGTGTACGTCTCGGTGCAGCCGCCACTGACGGTGCGCGAGTAGGTGAAGTTGCCAGGGCACATCGGCGCCGTGGTGGTGAGCAACGTCGAGCCGGGCTGCGTCGGCTGCCCTCGCGCCGTCGTGGCGGGGCTGATGTTGAACTGATTGACGTTGATGTTCACCGCGTAGAAGGCGCCGAACAGGTTGCAGCACTGCAGCTGAATCGCGCCGCCGTCGAGCCGCCACACGCCGACGGGCGAACACGCACCGGCGTCAGGCGTTCCGGCATCGACCACCACGACGCCAGCATCGACTCCCGCGTCGACCACGATGATTCCCGCGTCGCAGCCGTTGTTCACCACGCCGTCGCAGTCTTCATCGATGACGTTGCCGCAGAGCTCGGTCGACGGGCCGACCTGCCCGACGCAGTTGCCCGAGAACGCGCCGAGGGAACACGTCTCGAGCCCGTCGCGACAGTTGCCCACGCCGCGGGTGCCGGCCGCGAACCGGTAGCAGGCGCGCGAGACGTCGTCGTCGACCAGCCCGTCACAGTCGTCGTCGACGTTGTTGCAGACCTCGGTGATGGGAGCTCCAGCGTCGAAGCATGCGCCCCAGACGCCACTCATGCAGCTGCGGGTGCCCGCGCAATAGCCACCGTCCTGCGCGCCGCACGGCTGCACCGCGCCCGTCACGCACTGTGCCGGGTTGTATTCGTCGTTGTCGGCCGCGTCCTGGCAGCCGGGGTCGTTCGGGTAGTCGATGAGTCCATCATTGTCGTCGTCGACGAGGTTCGAGCAGACCGACGGCGGGTCGGGCAGCAGCCGCAGCCGCTTGAGGCCTGCGTCGGCGTCGTCCGAGAGCACCTCCATGAGGCCTTCGGTTCTCCGCGCGCTGCGGGCGTATTCGACCCGCACGCCCACGCTCTCGCCCGGGAGCAGGCGCACGGGAAGTGCGGGCAGCACCACCGAGAAGTCGGGGTTTCCATTCGCGGCCACGCCGACGCTGCGCACCGTGAGGCCCGCCGTGCCCGTCGACTTGAGCAGCGCCGTCTTGCGCTCGAGCGACATGGTCGCGGGCGCGAACGACAGCGGGTCGGGGTCGAAGCTCAGCGCGGGGAAGATGGGGCCACCCTTCACGAGCACGCGCAGCGGCTGCTCGTCGGCGACGTCGGTCTTGATCTCGACGAACGCCTCGTCGCTGCCAGCGCCCATGGGCGTGAAGACGACCGGCACCTCGATGAAGCCCGACGCGTCGACCTGCGCCGGAACGGCTCCGAGCGCGAAGTCCGTGCTGCCCCCCGCGACGAGCGAGACCGTGACGTTCACCGGCGCGCGGCCGACGTTGTCGACGCGAAACTTCGCGCCCTTCGAGGTGCCCTCGGGCACCACGCCGAAGTCGAGGGCCTCGACTGGCAGAGAGAGCGAGGCTTCGGTCTTCATCACCACTGGCTGACGCCCGCAGTTGCAGCCGCTCAACGTGACGAACCCGGCGAAGGCGACGACCGACGAGGCGCGAAAGAACATGAAGGGCGAATCTGACACAGGGCGCGCCTGAAGACCGAATCGGCGCCCGAGGCTGACGGACGACAGAGCCCGAAAGTCGGCGTGCTGCGCAGGTGGGCTACGCTGAGGCCCATGCGCCGATGGTCGTTTCTGATGGTGGCCGTGCTGATCAGCCGCACGGTCCTCGCAGCGGAAGAGCTCCCGCCTGGCCTCGAGCCCATCGTGGTGGGGCCCAAGCCGATGGTGGTGTTGCCTCCTCCCGTGAAGCGGCCCATCAACTGGGAGCCCTTCATTCTCACGGGCGCGGGCACCATCATGCTCGGCATCGGTGTGTGGCGACTCGTCGCCGCGGAGGCCGACTATCAGGCGCTGCGCGCGTTCCCCACGACGCCGGGCGCTGGCCAGACGAACGACCAGGCGCTCACGCAGGCGCGCACGCTGGTGCAGTCGGGCAAGCTCAACACCGGCCTGGGGTGGACGCTCGTCGGGCTCGGCGTCGCGTCGGTCGGTGCTTCACTGGGCTGGCTCTTCGTCGAAGGCCTCGAGAAAGACCCGCTGGTGCTGTTCTCGCCAGTGCCGGGTGGTGCAGCCGCCGTCGTCTCTGGCCGGTTCTGAAGCGAAGGAGCAGTCGCCCCATGAAACGAGTTCTTCATATTCTCTTCGCGCTCGCAGCGCTGCAGGTCGTGACGACCACGGGCTGCAACTGTGGGCGGTACGACGACGAGTTCAATCGCGTGTGCGATGCGCTGTGCGACTCCGACGCGGGGCTGCGTGATGGTGGCGCGGCAGGTGGAACGGCGGGCGGTGCGACGGCGGGCGGCGCGACGGCAGGTGGAGCGACGGCGGGCGGTGCGACGGCAGGTGGAGCGACGGCGGGCGGTGCGACGGCAGGCGGTGCGACGGCGGGCGGTGCGGTGGCGGGCGGTGCGACGGCCGGTGGCGCGAGCGCGGGTGGTGTGAGCGCGGGAGGAGTTGGAGGCGGCTCAGCGGGTGGCGCTGGAGGTGGTGAAGCCGGCGGCGTGAGCAGCGCTGGTGGCTTCGTCGCCGGCGGCGGGAGCGCAGGCGGCTTCGCGAGCGGGGGCGGCGCCACTGCTGGAGGTGCGTCTGCGGGTGGCATGGCGACCGATGGCGGGAACACGGGTGGCGGCTTCGTCATGGGTGGCGGGTTCGTCATCGGCGGCGGAATTCCAGTCGGTGGCGGCTTCGTCGTTGGCGGCGGCTTCGTCGTGGGCGGAGGTATTCCCGTCGGTGGCGGTTCGGCGACTGACGGTGGGTCGGTCTCCTGCGCGATGGACACGGAGCCGTGCGACCTGCGCACGTGCTGCACCGGCCTGCGGTGCATTCCCTCTGCGAACGGCAGCTTCTGCCGCTCGACTGCCATCGACGCCGGGCTGTGTGCGGGTCAGGGCGCGTCGTGCCTCACGGCGATTCCGTGCTGCGAGGGGCTTTCGTGCAACACCACGACGACGTGTCAGCCCACTGCGCGTGATGGCGGCTCGGTGTGCCTCGGCGATGGCAGCTCGTGCACGACCAGCTCGGCCTGCTGCAACGGCTGCTGCAACAGCGCGGGCATCTGCTCCACGGTTGGCGGAGCGTGCGTCGTCTCTGCCCCGTACCAGTGTCAGAACGCAGGCAGCTTCTGCAGCCCCGAGGCGCCTTCACGCCGCTGCTGCATGCCGCCGCTCGTGCCCGCGCTGCAGTGTCTGCAACCTGCCGGGCAGGCCTGTGCGACGGGCGCCGATTGCTGCAGCGGGTGCTGTCAGGGTCGACCGGGAATCGGGCTGTGCACGCCCGGGTCGCTGGTGCCCGACGGAACCTGCCAGTGACACCCGAAATCACGCCCGAGGCGGCAAATCGGCCTCGGCAGCGGGCGTGACGAAAAATAGTCGATCAGAAAACCGGCCCGAACTCCGCAAGACGAGGCGCCTTCCGCGCCCGGGTGGATCTGGCTCTCGAGACGCCCTTGCGCATGACGTTGCGGGTGATCACGCTGGTGTCGACCTGACTCCGCCGACGCCGGAGTCGAGGCTTCGAGGTGATCATGAAGAACGCAAATCAGACGGCAATCGACGAAGGGCGTGCGCAGCAGTTCGACGAGATGATGGCGCAGCTCGCGGCGATGCAGGCGAAGTACAAAGGCGTGCGTGGCGAGCTGCTCGCGAAGGTGCGCGAGGAGTTCGAGAAGCTCAAGCCGGGCGCCGCCACCGAGAGCGCGCCTGCTCCCGCGAAGTCCGTCGCGGCCCCGAGCAAACCCGCGCCTGCGCCCGAGCCGGCGGCTGCTCCCGCGAAGACCGTGACGACGCCGAGCAAGCCGGTGCCTGCGGCGACCCGTGCTGCGGTGCAGGCGATGCTGCCCTCGTGCCGGCTGTGTGGCCGGAGCATGAAGCGCGCTGACGACGGCTCGCTCGTGTGCGCCGTCGGTCACATTCGCGCTGCGGCGTGAGCGTCGCGCGCCGGGCTCAGAGGAGCGGCAGCTTCACGGGTCGCGCGTTCCAGATCTTCGCCGCGTACTCGCGAATCGAACGGTCCGACGAGAAGAAGCCCATGCGCGCGGTGTTGAGCACGGAGCTGCGCGTCCACGCCTCCGGCTTCTGCCAGAGCGCGGCGACCCGCTCCTGACAGTCGATGTACGCGGCGAGATCGGCCAGCACGAGGAACGGGTCGTGGTCGGCCAGCGACTGCACGAGCGGCCTGAACAGCCCCGGCTCTCCGGGAGAGAAGGTGTCGTCGGCCATCGCCGCGAGCATCTCTGTGAAGCGGCTGTCCTTCGCGAGCTCGGCCTGCGGTGAGTAGCCCGCGCGCTTCTTCGCCTCGACCTGCTCGGCGGTGAGCCCGAAGAGGAAGAAGTTCTCGGCGCCGACCTTCTCGCGAATCTCGACGTTGGCGCCGTCGAGCGTGCCGATGGTGAGCGCGCCGTTCATCGACATCTTCATGTTGCCGGTGCCCGAGGCCTCTTTGCCGGCGGTGCTGATCTGCTCCGAGAGGTCTGCCGCGGGGTACAGGTGCGAGGCGTTCTTCACGTTGAAGTCGGGCACGAACGAGACGTGCAGCCAGTCGCGGGCACGCGGGTCTCTGGCGAGCGTCGACGACAGCCCGTTCAAGAAGCGAATGATGAGCTTCGCCATGCGGTAGCCGGGCGCGGCCTTGCCCGCGAAGAGGAACGTGCGCGGCACCAGGCCCTTCGTGTCGCCGTTCTTGATGCGCAGGTACGTCCACACCGCGTACAGCGCCGCGAGGTGCTGCCGTTTGTATTCGTGAATGCGTTTGATCTGCACGTCGAACATCGACGCCGGGTCGACCTCGATGCCGTGCGCGCGGCTCACCCAGCGCGCGAAGTCCTTCTTGTTCGCCTGCTTCACCTCGCGCCACTGCCGGCGGAACTCGGCCTGCTCGGCGAGCGGCTCGAGCCCCTTCAGACGGCCCAGGTCGTTCACCCAGCCCGGGCCCACCGCCTCGGTGAGCAGCGCCGACAGCCTGGGGTTCGCCTGCAGCAGGAACCGGCGCGGCGTCACGCCGTTCGTCACGTTCGTGAAGCGCTCGGGGTCGAACTCGGCGAAGTCCTTCAGCACCGTCTGCTTCAAGAGCTCGGAGTGAAGCGCCGCGACGCCGTTGACGAGGTGGCTGCCCACCGTCGCCAGGTGCGCCATGCGCACCGACTTCTCGCCGTTCTCGTCGATGAGCGACATGCGGCGCGCGCGGTCGTCGTCACCGGGAAACTTCGCGCGCACCTCGTCGAGGAAGCGGCGGTTGATCTCGAAGATGATCTCCACGTGCCGCGGCAAGAGGCGCTGCATGAGCGGCAGCGGCCAGGTCTCGAGCGCCTCGGGCAGCAGCGTGTGGTTCGTGTACCCGCAGCACGCGCGCGTCATCTCCCAGCTGCGCTCCCACGAGAGGCCGTGCACGTCGACGAACAGGCGCATCAACTCGGCGACCGCGAGCGCAGGGTGCGTGTCGTTCAACTGAATGGCGTACTTGTCGGCGAACTTGTCGATGGTCGTCTTCTGCAGCAGCAGGCGAATGCAGTCTTGCAGGGCGCACGAGACGAAGAAGTACTGCTGCTCGAGGCGCAGCGTCTTGCCCGCGAGCGAGTGGTCGGCCGGGTAGAGCACCTTCGAGATGTTCTCGCTGCGCACCTTCTCGTCGACGGCCTTCCAGTACTCGCCCTCGTTGAAGGCCTTGAGGTCGAACTCTTCCGACGCGCGCGCGCTCCACAGCCGCAGGAAGTTGGTGTTGGTGGTGCCGTTGCCGACGACGGCGGTGTCGTAGGGAATGCCGGTGACGACCCGCGCGGGGTGCCACTGCACGCGGTAGCGCCCGAGCTCGTCGACGCCGTGCTCGGTGTGGCCGCCGAAGCCGACCTGGTGCTCGACGTCGTGGCGCATCACCTCCCACGGGTTGCCCAGGCGCAGCCACTTGTCGGTGCTCTCGACCTGCTCTCCGTTGCGGATCTGCTGGTCGAAGATTCCGAACTCGTACCGAATGCCGTGCCCGATGGCGGGGATCTCGACGGTCGCGAGCGAGTCCATGAAGCAGGCGGCGAGGCGGCCGAGACCACCATTGCCCAGGCCCGGCTCTTCTTCGTGATCGACCAGCTCGTCGTAGTCGATGCCGAGGCCCGACATGGCCGCCCGTACCGGAGCGTGCAGCCCGAGGTTCATCACGTTGTGGTCGAGCTGCGGGCCCGGCAGGTACTCGGCCGAGAGGTAGATGACGGTGCGGCTCTGCGCTTCGAGGAACGTGCGCGCCG
>JAACJQ010000170.1 GCA_016879935.1 Archangiaceae bacterium
ATGCCGAGCTCACGCGCCGTCTTCGTCTGATTGCCCTCGTTGTTCGCCAGCGCCGCCTCGATGTACTCGCGCTCGACGTCGTCGAGCCGTCGAGTCGCCTCGACCACCTTCACCGGCTGCACCGCCGCGTTGCGAATCTCCTCGGGCAGGTCGTCGACCCCGATGCGATCGCTCGCCGCCAGCGCCACCGCCCGCTCGATGGCGTTCTGCAGCTCCCGCACGTTGCCCGGCCACGCGTAGCGCACGAGCTGGTCCGCGGCGCGCGGCGTGAACCCCTCCATCGGCCGCTTCATCCGCTCCGAGGTGCCCGAGAGGAACAACCTCGCCAGCGGCAGAATGTCGTCCTTGCGTGATCGCAGGGGCGGCACCACCACGTCGACCACCTTGAGCCGGTAGTACAGGTCGTCGCGGAACGTGCCGTTGGCCTGTGCCTTCTCGAGATCGCGGTTGGTGGCCGCCACGACCCTCACGTCGACGGCCCGCGTGCGGTTCTCCCCGACTCGCCGCACCTCGCGCTCCTGGAGCACCCGCAGCAGCTTCACCTGCATCGTCGGCGACACCTCGCCGATCTCGTCGAGGAAGAGGGTGCCGCCCGCCGCCGACTCGAAGTAGCCCGCACGATCGCTGCTCGCTCCCGTGAACGCGCCCCGCGCATGGCCGAACAGCTCACTCTCGAGCAGCGTCTCGGTCACCGCGCCACAGTTCACCGCCACGAACGGCCCCTTCGCGCGCGTCGAGCTGTCATGAATGAGCTTCGCGACCCGCTCCTTGCCGCTGCCGCTCTCGCCGGTGATGAGCACCGTCGCGTCGACCTTCGCCACGCGGCGCGCCACCTCGACCACCTTCCACATGGCGGCGCTGTTCGCGACGAGGCCCGACGGTACGTCCCTCGTCACGGGCGTCGCGGTGGGCGTCAGCGTCTGTCTCCGCCCACGGCTCTCGGCCTGCTTGAGGCTGGTGATCACCCGCTGCAACGAGACCTCGAGCGTGTCGGCCAGCCGCGACGGCTCGAAGAAGCGCAGCTCGTCGGCGCGCTCGGAGCCCCAGGCCTCCCTCGTTCTTCCCACGAGGTGACACGCCTTCGCGCCCGCGCCTTCGCACGCGTCTTCGAGCACGAAGATCTCCTGGCCCGTGCTGCAGCTCAGGTAGCCGCTGGTGAGGCCGCAGATCGTCCAGCAGACGGGAGCCGTGGTCGCGCCCAGGTGCAGCAGGTGCTGCTCCGCTTCGTATGACGCGTGTACCGTGAGGCCTTCGGCTTCGGTGGGCGTGCTGCTGGTGTCGATGACGAAGAGGCCCTGGAGCGCGTGCACCTTCGTTCCCGCGCGGCGCCAGTCTTCGTCGCTGTCCCACGTGTACTGGGCCCGCATCGCCTGAGCCATGCGGAACCCGTGCGCGAACCCGAACTGCGTCAGCACCGCGCGCGCCGCCGTCGCCCCGAAGTTCTCGAACAGGTACTGCCGCAACACGCCCATCGCGACCGCGTCGAGCAGCAACGCCCGTTGTCCCGCGAACCGCAACGCGCCCCCGTTCGCCGGCAGCTCCAACAGCTCCGCGTGACTCAAGTCGTCCACCCGCATGCCCGCCCTCCCGTTCGAAATGAAGGTGGTGACGTATGTCGAATCGACCGACCACCACCGGCGAACGGGCAGGGTGGGGGACTCAACCGCCAGCGTTCAGACGAATCGGTGCGGTGGCCCGGTTGGTGAAGCACTTCGGGCCATGAGTGATGAGTCGCGCGACAAGGTTCGATCGATGATGCAGGCCCTGCGGGTCGAGGTGGAGCCGCTGATGGTGTCTCACCCGGCGCTGGTGGCGAGCTTCGGCGCGCTCGAGAAGGAGCTCGATCTCGGCGAGGCCCGCAAGCAGCGAACCTGCCCCACGTGTGGCTCGTCGGGCATGGCCGAAGCCACCCTCTGCGGCACCTGCTGGACGAAGCTGACCCCGGCGGCGCCATGAAGCCCCTGCCGATGGCGTTGACGCTGCACCGGAGCGCCTTGCTCGGGTCTGGTCGAACGTGGGGCCTCGTCTCGCTCGTTCAGGTGGTGCGCGATCTGGCGAGCCCGATCGCCCGCGCTGGCCGGGTCACGGTGGTCTCGTTCGCCCGCCGCCTTCCACCGCGCTGACGTTTCGAGCCACCCGCTCGGTCGATGAGCTGTACGCAGACCCGCTCAGGGCGTGAGAGACTCGCGGTCATGGTCGTCTGCCCCGTCTGCGAACACCAACAGGCCTTCGGCATCGAGTGTGAGATCTGCGGAAAAGATCTCGGCGATCTCGGAGAGCTGGGCCCACCCCCCGCCGCCGACACGAAGCTCGAGGGCCTCGAGGTCACCGTGCCCGATCGCGTCGGAGAGATCGCCGTCGACCGCGTCGGCGAGCTCGAGGTCACCTCCTTCGCCGTGCAGGGGCCCGTCGCCGTCGAAGCCGTGCCCGATCTCGACATCGGCCGCGCCAACGACGTCGGCGCCATTCCCGTCGAGCGAATGGCCGACCTGGCGGAGGACCGCGCCGCCGACGACGGCGTACGCACCGCGGCTCCGACGGGCGCCGTCACCTGCCGCTACTGCCGCAACGTTCAGGCGGCCGGCCTCATCTGCAACACGTGCGGCATGCGCTTGCCGAAGGTCGCCGCGCCGCCGCCCGAGGCCGTGGCCGCATCTGGCCCGAAGGTCACGTACTCGCGTGGTGACGTGCGCTGCAAAGCCTGTGGCGCGCCAGCCATGCCCGGAGAGCGCTGCTCCGAGTGCGGAGCCCTCGCCCCCCTGCCGACGTAGCGCTCGCGCCCAGCACCGGGTTATGAGCCCAACCCCGTGAACGACCTGCGCGCAGAACACGACGCGATGCTGACCCGCCTCTCGGCCCGCAAGAGCACCTTCCACTTCGCCCACGCGGCGGTCTCGATCTTCGTCGCCGGCGTCTTCGGCGGCGCGGCGTGGAAGCTGTCCATCGATCTCGAATATTCGTGGGCGCCCTCGTTGGTGCTGCCGGCCGCCGTCATTTCGGGCGTCGCCCTGGCCTACGGGGTGCTCCGGCTGATCGTCGGTCGAGTCGTGCTGCAGACCGAGGTCGTCGAGTTCGAGCGGCTCAAGGGCCTGCGCAAGCAGCTCAAGCTCGACGAGCCTGCGACGTTCGTCGCCGTCGCGCGCTGAAGCGACCCATGGCGCGCACCGCAGCGGCCCTCATCATCGGCAACGAGGTGCTCACCGCGAAGGTGAAGGAGCGCAACGGCGCCTTCCTCATCGAGCGGCTGCGCGCGCGCGGCATTCCCCTCGTCGGTGTCTACGTGGTACCCGACGACGTCGACGCGATCGTCGAGACGCTCTCGCTCGCGCGCCGACGTGCCCAGCTCGTCTTCACCAGCGGTGGCATCGGGCCGACCCACGACGACGTGACGGTGCGGGCCGTCGCGCTCGCCCTGCAGCGGCCGGTCGTGCACATGCCCGAGATCGTGAAGAGCCTGACGAAGGCCTTCGCGCCCGCGACCGTTCCCCCCGAAGCGATGCGGCTCGCCGAAGCACCTGCGGGCAGTCGGCTGATCGAAGGGCCGCGGCTCAAGTACCCCGTGCTCGCGTGTGACGAGCTCTATCTGCTGCCGGGCGTGCCCGAGCTGTTCGAGGCGCAGCTCGAGACGGTGCTCGACGGGCTCGAGGGGCAGCCGGTCGTCACGCGGCTCGTCTTCCTCGATGCGCACGAACACGAGATCGCGCGGGTGCTCGACGCCGCGGCGCTCGCCGAGCCCGAGGTCGAGATCGGCTCGTACCCCACGTTCGATCCCGCCGCGGGCTATCGCGTGAAGGTGACCGTCGAGCACGTCGAGCGGGCGCGCGTCGATGCGATGGTCGAACGGCTGGTGCGCGAGCTGCCGAAGGCCGCCGTGCTGCGCGTCGAGTAGCTCAAAGCGCGAGATCGTCGACGACGAAGCAGCGTTCGTGGGCCCCGTGCGACTTCAGGTGTTCGAGCGCCTCACCCGCGTGACCCGCGAGCTCCAGGGCATCGGCCAGCACCAGTCGCCCCTCCACCGAAGGAGCCGCCTGCACCTGACGCGCGAGCGACCGCAGCGCCTCGGTGACTGGCCACGGCGACCGCGGCCGCGAGAGCAGTCGCCAGGGCCCTCCACCGTCAGGCGTGGTGAACGAGAGGGCCTCTTGCGTACCCGGGTGCCAGGCCGTGGTCGGAACCGGAGAGGCCGAGCGCTCGGCGAGGGTCGTGGCGTCGTACGCGCGCGTCTCGCCCCCCAGTGAGAGCAGCTCGTCGCGCCGCATCGCCAGCTCCGAGCTGTTCGGCGTCGGCACCTTCACGAGGGGCTCTTCGTCTTCGGGCCGCTGAATGAGGAGCACGTCTTCGCCCATGCCCAGCGTCTCGGTGGCGATGCGCTCGTCGTCGACCCAGCAGACGCTCAGATCCCACACGTCGCTCTGCGTGCTCCACGCAGGCTGGGGCTCGCCGCTCGTGAGGTCCTGCGCGTCGAAGGTGGCGACCACCCCGAGCGGGTGCCACACCCACCCCGTGCTCGCGAGCCGCCGGCGGTTGGGCGAACGCTCGAGCGCGCCGAAGAAGTAGTCGAGCTTCGTCCGCTCGAGGTTCGGGTCGAGCCGCTGCAGCGTTCGGCAGTCGGTCAGCGCGAGCTGGTTCCACTCGACCGCGTGCACGAGGCGATGATCATCGAGGAAGCGGAGCGGAAAGGTGCAGTGCTCGGGGTGGTACTCGCCGCGACGCAGCTCGAGCACGACCTTGCCGGTGGCCACGTCGAACACGGCGCCCTCCATGCCGCGGCGCTGCGCGACCGCCAGGAAGCGGCCGTCATCAGATGGACACATCGTGATCGCCAGCCACGCCGGGTTGCGATCGCCGACGATGGGGGAGAAGGGCAGCCGCTGGTGAAAGAAGGGCTCGCCCGTCGAGAGATCAGCTCCGATCAGCTGCCCGTCGGTGGTCGCGAAGAACCACCGGGGCACGTCGTCGAGGCTCGCGAAACACGCTCCAGCAAGACCTGCTTCGAGGGCAGGGGCTCTTGCTGGCCGCTCCCGCCACCCATCAACCGAGTGAGACACCGACACGCTGACGCAGGCGGAAGAAGTCGTCTGACAGCGCGAAGCCCATCAGCTCGCGAAGGTCGGGCCTGTTGCCCAGCGACTGCGTGATGAGCTCGGTCGACTCGGCCTTCTGTGCGTTGGGGCCCGCCTCTTCTTTGAGCAGCAGCGAGAGGCCCGCGGCGACGTCGGCGCAGACGAGCAGGCCCGCGCGATCCATCGAGAAGAGCAACCCCTGCACGAAGGGCTCGATGGGCACCGAGTTGGTGCTGGCCATCGCGCCCGCGGGCTCCTCGAGCAGCTTGAGCGACTTGCGTGAGTACGCCTTGCGCAGCGCCTTCGACTGCTCCTCGTTCTTGCGGCCCAGGCCCACCCAGTTCGGCTGATGAATACGAATGGAGTTGCCCAGCACGTCGGCGAACTCGCCCATCGACAGCTTGCGCACGAGCGCGGCCTTGTCGACGAGGCCCAGCGCGGCGCGGCCGAAGAGAAAGCGCTGCTCGCGAATGTTGAAGCGGCGCACCACGTCGGGGCCCACTAGCAGCGCGAGCGGTTCACCCGTCTCGAGGTACACGAGGCCACGACGCGCCTGGTACGCCTCGAACTCGGCGCCGCCGAAGAGCTGCAGCACCGACGACACGGCCTTCACGACGGCGTGATCGGTCTTCAGGCGATCGGCGCGGCGATCGATGCCCTGGCTCTCGAGGTTCGGCGGGTTCAGCTTCACGAACTGATCGCCCACCGCGCGCAGCACGTCGACGAGCGCGTTTCGCGTCGTCGGGTGGTGCACCATCATCAGCTCGGGCGGGCCGAGCGAGTTGCGGAAGTCCGACGGCAGGCGGTTGCGGCCCTCGGAGTAGAACGCCAGCTCGACCTCGTTCGCCGCCTTGAGGAAGACGAGAATGCTCGCGGCGCAGAAGGCCTTGTCGAGCTGCTTGAGTGACTCCCACATGCGGAAGAGCGCGCGCAACGACTCGACGCGGGCGGGCTCGAGCTTGAGCAGCGTGCGGTGCGTCTCGATGGCCATCGAGATCGACGCGGTGTCTCGAGAGAACAGCTCGGCGAGCGCCACGTGCGCGGGCACGAACTGGGGATCCATCTCGGTGACCTGCCGGAAGGTCGCCATCGCCCGCTGGGGGTCGTCGAGGTTCTTCGCCTGAATGCCACCGATGCGCATGCGCAGCGCGATGGCGCGCTTCGCGTCGGGGGCCTGCTGCACCTGTTGCTCGAGCATCGCCACCAGCTCGCTCATCGCGCCCGTGCGCTCGTAGAGGGCGACCAGACGATCGAGCGTGGCGGCGTCACCGGGCACCAGCTCGAGGCCCTTGCGGTACAGCGTGATGGCCTGCCCGACGTCGCCGAAGCCCTCGTCGGTGATGCGCGCCAGCATGGTGGTGTGGCGCGCGCGTGAGGCGACGGCGTTGTCGAGCTCGAGCAGGCGGCGCAGACAGTCGGCCGCCCCCGTCCAGTTGCGGCTGGCGGTGTGAATCGTCGCGAGCCGCTCGAGGGCTTCGGTCGAGCTTGCGTCGGCGGCGAGCGCGGTCTGCAGGTGGGCCGCGGCGCGCGTCTGATCAGAGAGGTGATCGTGGTACAGCGCGCCGAGCCGCAGGTGCACGCGGGCGAGCGTGAGGGGGTCTCCGCCTTGCTGCACGCGCACGGCGAGCGCTGCGGCGGCTTCGGCGTAGCTCTGCGACTCGATGGCCAGCGTGGCTTTCAGCTCGAGTGCGTCGGGCAGCGTGGGCATCGCCATGAGCGCGCGATCGAGCGCCGCCATCGCCTTCTCGCGGTTCTTCACGCCGTCGATCCAGATGCGGGCGCCCTGGTGGAACTCGCGGGCGGCGCTGAACAGATCTTTCTGGGCCAGCTTGGCCTCGCCGCGCTTCTCGTGGAGCATCGCGAGATCGGCAGCGCCACCTTTGCGGGCGAGCAGCTCTTCGAGCGCAGGGCCGGCCTCGGGGTGCAGCGCGTCGCGCTCGAGCACCTTCTGGTAGTAGCTGCCGGCGAGCTCGTCGTTCTTGAGCGTGTCGCGCGCGATCTTCGCGGCATCCATCAGGGCCTGCACCATCGTCGTCTGATCGCGCGCGGTGGCGGCGACCTGATCGAGCACCTTGACCGCATCGGCAGGGCCGCCCGAGCGCAGCAGGCAGCGGGTGAGGCCCATGAGCGCAGGGTAGAAGTCGGGCGCCGACTGGAGCGCGGTCTCGAACGCCTGGCGCGCCTTCGGCAGCTCGCGCAGCCGGGTCTCGTAGAGATCGGCGATGCGCAGGCTCAGCTGGAGCATGTCGGCCGAGTCGGTCGTCGTCGCGCGGCGGCGCTCGTACAGCTCGACGAGCCCCGCAGTGTCACCGGCCTTCTGTAGCGCGCGCTCGAGCGTCAGGCCCAGCGACTCGTCGGTCGGGTCGGCGGAGTAGGCGCGCTTCAACTGATCGAGCACCACCGCGTCGGGCGTGGCCATGCCGCTGCCATCCATCGACGACAGCTTCATCGCGGCCGACAGCTTCTCGTCGCCCAACACCTCGGCGATGCGTGCGCGCAGCTCGGTGCGGCGTGGCTTGTCGTTGCTCTTGATGCGCTCGAGCAGCCGCAGCGCCGAGAGGTTCTGGGGCTCGATGGCCAGCGCTGCTTCACAGGCGGCCGCCGCGCGCGAGCTCTCGTTGAGGCGATCGAGGTACAGCCGCGCCAGCTTGAGCGAAGCGCCGACCTTCACCTGCGGCGCGCCACCCTGCACCTGACGATCGAGGAGCACGATGAGCTCCTTCACGTCGTCGCGCGTGGTGAGAATGCGCTCGAGCTGCTGCAGCGCCGTCACGTGGTTCGGCGCGAGGCGGAGCACCTCTTGATAGCCCTCGAGCGCGTTCTCGGGCTTCTTCAGCTGGTCTTCCCAGATGGCCGCGGCCTGGAACATGGCGTTCGCGCGCTCGGTCGGGTCGGTGCGGTTGGCGGCCTCGGCGCGCAGAATCTCGATGAGGCTCTCCCAGTCACCCTGGTTCCGGTAGATGCGGGCGAGGGCGCGAAGGGCGGGGAAGTGGCTCGGCGCCAGCGTCAGCACCTCGCGGTACGACGAGATCGCCTGGTTCTGATCGCTCAGCTTCTGCTCGTACAGCTCGCCGATCTTCTGAATGAGCGAGGCCGCCTGCTCGGTCGACGGCGCCATCTCGGACTCGGCGCGGTACATGTTGATGAGCGAGTCCCAGCGCGCGTCCTGGCCGTAGAGGCGGCCGAGGCTGCGCAGCGCGGGCAGGTAGTTCGGAGCCAGCTGCAGCACGCGCTCCCATGCGCCGATGGCGGCCGCGCGATCTTTCACGTTCTCTTCGAGGATCTCGGCGTTGCGGTGCGCGAGCGAGATGACCTGCTTCTGATCGGTGGCCAGCCGGCCCTCCTGCTCGTTGAGGGCGAGCAGCTCCTGCCACTGCTGCGCGCGCTCGTAGAGGCGGGCGAGGTTGCGCATCGTCGACAGGTGATCGGGCGACAGATCGAGCACGCGGCGCAGCGTCTCGATCGCGTGCGGCACGTCGTTCATTCGGTCTTCGTAGAAGCCGGCGATCTTGTTCAGCGTCGAGATCTGCTGCTCCTTGTCCGTCATCTGGAGCAGCTCCTGCTCGTGCATCGAGATGAGCTCGTTCCAGCGGCCGAGCTTCTCGAACAGTCGCGTGAGCGCCTTGGTGGCGGGCAGGAAGCCGGGCGTGAGCGTCAGCGCCTGCTTGTAGCGAGCGATGGCGTCGTCGATCTGGCCGAGGCGTTCCTCGAGCGTCTCGCCGGCTTTGTAGAGGCGACCCGCGCGTGTGCGGGGGTCGTCAGTGGCCGCGGCTTCGGCGTCGTAGGTCTCGACCAGCCCGCTCCAGTTCTGGAGGCGGTACGAGATCTTCCCGAGGCCGGCGAGCGCGCCCGCGTGGCCGGGGCTGCGCTCGAGAATGGCCTTGTAGCGAGCGATCGCTTCGGGCTCGCGCTTGAGCTCTTCGAAGAGCGAGGCGAGGCGCAGGTTGATGGCGACGAACTCGCTCTGATCGTTGTTCGTCGAGACCCACGCGAGCAGCACGTCGGCTAGCTCTTCGAAGCGGCCGCGGCCTTCGTAGATGCGGGCGAGCTCGGCGAGCACGAGCGGCTCACTCGGGCTGACGCGGCGTGCCGCCAGCAGGGCTGACAGCGCGTCTTCGGGGCGGTTGAGGCGCTCGTAGGCCTTCGCGATCTGCAGGAACGTCGGCGCGGCACCCGGCCCCTGACCCTCGGCCTCTGCCGCCAGCGCGGCGAGCTCTTCGTCGACGGTGCCTTCACGCTGCGCGACGCGCTTGATGGCCGCGAGCAGTTGCGGGTCGCGACGATCGACCGCGAACGCCTGTCGAAACGCCTGGGCTGCGGCCACGGGATCCTTGAGGCGATCTTCGAGCAGTTGGCCCGCGGTGGTGAGGTAGTGCGCGCGCGCCGCATCGTCGGTCACGGTCTGCGCGAGCAGCTGGTTCACTTTGACGACCGACGGGTAGTCGGCCTTCTCGGTGAAGACCTGCTCGAGCTGCACGAGCAGGGTGACGTCTTCGGGCTCCAGCGCGAGACAGGCGGCGAGCGAAGCGGCGGCGTCGACTTCACGCGAGAGGCGCTGTTCGAGCACCTGCGACTTCTCGAACAACAGCGCCGCGCGGGCGCGTTTGCCTTCGGTCGCCTGCAGCTCGGCGTCGATCAACTGCGACACCATCTGCCAGTTGCCGACCTCGGAGAAGAGCCGGCGCGCGGCACGAATGTTCGCGAGGAACCGCGGCGCGAGCTTGAACGCGGCCTGGTACGCGACGGCGGCGTTGCGCGCGTGCTTGAGCGGCGATTCCCACAACAGGCCCATCTCGTGGAAGAGCAGGGCGCCTGCCGGCTGGTTGCCGATCGCGCGCGCCTCTCGCTCGAGCGCGGCGATGCGCGCTTTCGCTTCTTCTTCGGTCGCAGTGATGGGCTCCGACGTGGGCGCCGGAATGGGGATGGCGGGAATCGCGGTGGACAGCGTTCTCGGAAACTCGTTCCGCTCTGTCATGGGTGCGGGTCGTAGCATGTGGGCGCGACCTCGACGATCGCTTTCCCAGCGCTACCGGCGCCTGCGAAGACCCAGTGTCAGCAGCGCGACGAGCAGCATCGACGCGTTCGTTTCGGTGCACCCACACCCGACGAGCAGCTCAGTTCGTTCGCGATCGACGGAGCCCGCATCGACCGAGCCCGCATCGACGGAGCCCGCATCGACCGAGCCCGCATCGCCGGAGCCCGCATCGACGGAGCCCGCATCGACCGAGCCCGCATCGACCGAGCCCGCATCGACGGAGCCCGCATCGACGGAGCCCGCATCGACCGCGCCCGCATCGACCGAGCCCGCATCGACGGAGCCCGCATCGACCGAGCCCGCATCGACCGAGCCCGCATCGACGGAG